>JANNSR010000082.1:0-2858 GCA_031402935.1 Hyphomicrobium sp.
CGGCTGTTGACGAGCACCTCGAAATGCAAATGCGGGCCGGACGACAAGCCCGTGGACCCAACGAAGCCGATGACTTGGCCCTGGCGGACTTTCATGCCCGGCTCCAGGCCGCTCGCGAAGCGCGACAAGTGGCTGTAGGCCGTCTGGTAGCCGTTGGCGTGGCGGATGCGGATATAGTTGCCGTTATAGCCTTTGTGCCCGGCCTCTTCGATGGTGCCGTTGCCCGACGCGAGGATGGGCGTGCCGGTTGCCGAGGCCCAGTCGACCCCGGTGTGCATCTTGCGCACGTTCAAAAGCGGATGGTAGCGCACGCCATAACCTGACGTCAGGCGCACGTCATCTCCGCGCACCGGCTTGCGCATCAGGAATTTTTTCGAGTTGTTGCCCTCTTCGTCGTAGTAATCGACGACGCCGTCGGGCGTGCGGAAGCGGTAGAAGCGGTAGACGGATCCGCCACTGTTGATGGCGGTATAAAGCATCTCGCCGGGCGGCCCGTCGGTCGATTGTTCGTCTTTCATGTCGAAGAACAATTCAAGCGTATCGCCGGGCCGGACCCTGCGGCGGAAATCGGTATCGAAGGCGTTGACGCGCAAAACCTGCAGAATGGTTTCCGGTTCGAGCTTCTGCGTTAGCCCGGCATTGTAGACGCTGGCGTAAAGGCTCGACGACTGCGAGCTTTCGCCATCGCCGCCGGCGCGTTGGATTTCACCAGGGCTCAGCGGCTGCGCCGACGATACGAATTCACCGCCAGCGTTACGCATGACGGTGACGAGATGGTCGTGACCGTCGGAAAAAATCGAGAACCGCGCCGGTTCTTTTTTGTTGGCTTGCGTCAGCGACGGCACGAGCGTGATGCGGACCTCTTGGCCGGGAACAAGCGCGGATTCAGGGAAAGCGTTGTGTGCGGCTTCGATCATGGCGCGCGCCTGCCAGGGGTCGGCGCCAGAAGCGCCGAGGATCTTGGCGAGCGTGTCGTCGCGGCCGACTTTAACGACACTGACTTCGCCGTCCTCAAGGCCGTCTGCCGGGTCGTCGGGTACATCCGGCGTTTTGTAGATGTCGGTTGTGTTGAATTCCTGTGATGTCGACGACTTTGGCCGCCAAGCCGTATCCGCTGCGCCGGCGACTGCCGCTTGCGTCCCCCCGCCGGCGACGCCGTCAAGCGGTTCGCCCGTTCCGTCGGCGCCGGCGCTTGAACCCGGTACGGCATCCGGTTCGGCGGTGCGTTCGACGATGTCTTGCACTTCCTGCGTGTCAAGTTCCTGACCGTCTTCGCCTGGCAGAATTCCACCGAGCAATTCGACAACCTTGATCGAGACGTCGGTGCGCGACAAGCCGCTGCCGGCGTTCTCGTCCATGTCGTCGTTCGAGCTGACCGGCTGACTATTGGCGTAGAGTTTGAACGGGTTGAACGGCGGGATCTTGTCGTCATCGCCCGATGCGATCGGTGCCAAGCGCGCAACGATGCGGGCGTAGGGCTTCTGCCGCATATACTCGCGGCCCTCACGCCGGCTTTTCGTCGACTCGTGAATAATATAGCGGGTCGATAAAGCGCCGGTCGTCAATTGCAGGCGATCGGTTTTCGGCGTAATCCACTTCAAGCCTTCGGCATTCTTCGGTGTCGGCATGAGCGCCTGGGGCAGGGTGCCGTCGCGGATGCTCTTCAGCGCCGGAAGCAGGCCGTCATCGGCGGTGTTCGTATCGGACGATCCATAGACGACGACCAGAATGGCAATAGCGCCAATGGTTGCCGCGAGACAGGTCGATAGCATCCACCGGAAGCGGCCGCCTTGGCGCGCCTCGACGTGATCGGCGTCGTAGATGTCCTTGAAAAAACGCCCGCCCCGTCCGCCGTAGGCACCGGGGAACGCGCGGTTCTGCGTCTCGAGCGCCAGCGACCCGCCGGGCGTTTGCGACAGCTTCTTCCGTCCGAGCCACACTGTTCGCAGTCCCCCGACCTACGTCATACGCACTTATGAGCGGCGCGCGCCGCGCCGGCTCGAGGCCCGCGCCGGGCGACGGCAGCCGCGAAGCGGCACATCTCGCCGTCCCGTTCGAGCGCTCGAACGGCCTGATCTAAAGCGATTTTGCGCGCCAGCGCCACGCTTTCCGGCACAAATCAGTATTCAGAGTTTTGGATTTGACGGCCTAAAGCGGGCGGACTCATGGCCGAATGCCGGCTGAGCATGACATTTTTTGTACACCGCTCGCCATACTTGCTGGATTGAACTAGATGTTTGAATTGGCGACGTTTTCGAGTGCATAGCGACACCTCGTCCACATGGCAAAGAATTTTAAAGTTCGATGTTGACACTGGCGCCGCCGTGTTGTTTAACAGGCGCTTGAGCGGAGCACTTGCTGCTTCGCCGCCCGGTTGGGCAATCACCTCTCGAACATCTGGTTCCGAACCGGACTATGCGGTTTGGAATTTCGCTGTCTCGAAAAATCCGGCGGTTCGCCGCCGGACGGGTCATTGCTTTCTATTTTGCTCTTTGACAATTGAATTTGAAGGAAGGGAAACGCAGACGGCGGGGTCCTGGCGGATTTGCGATCGCAAGGTCGGAAATCAAACAGACTCTGGATGAACTCTGCGTTTCACTAACCATCACCGTGACGTTCGCGTCCAAGAAATTGGGCGAGGGCGTCATAGTGTGAAGGTGCCCGTTACGCAGAATAATTCCTTGGATTAACTTCCAAGCCAAAATCCAGAATCAATACTTTCAACTTGAGAGTTTGATCCTGGCTCAGAACGAACGCTGGCGGCAGGCCTAACACATGCAAGTCGAACGCCCTAGCAATAGGGAGTGGCAGACGGGTGAGTAACACGTGGGAACCTTCCCTATAGTACGGAATAGCCC
>JANNSR010000083.1:0-16439 GCA_031402935.1 Hyphomicrobium sp.
CAGGAGAGTTCCATGTACGGAGAAATCAAGAAATTCCGCCGCGATCTCGGCGTCGGCGTGATCGCTGCCGAAGACGGCCGCAGCTACCGTTTCGAGCGCTCGGCCATCCTCAATCGCCGCGACGATCTCGAAGGCCAGGAGGTCTATTTCGACATCGCGTCGTTGAAAGCCCGCGAAATCATCGTGCTCGCGGGTTCGCCTTGGGCGGCCTTCGGCGGCGTCTCCTTTTAATCGCAAAGTCAGGAGCGCGCGCGCCATGACGACGATGACCGCCATGATCGACACCGCAGATGTCCGGCAAGTTTCCGCAGCCGATCTCTTTACACCGATGCGGATGCTGATCCTGCAAGGCAAGGGCCTGGCGCTTCTTCGCGGGCTGAGAGACGACGATCTGCGCGCGCTGGAAAGTGCGTTTTGGGCCGATTTTAAAGGCTCAAATGACGTTCGCCTTGCCGTCGCCCTGCGCTTCCGTGCCCTCCTCGACGTGTTCGCGAGCCGGCGCTTGAAAGACATCCTGCTGCAGCGCGGCTTCAAACTGATCGCGCGCGCCATTGAAGAAGCAGCCACTCAGCGCCTCAACACGCGCTTCGGTTTCAGCGCCCAGAAATTTGTGGCGGCGCTCGCGTCCGACACCGAGGTCGCCGCAATCACCACCGCAGACGACATGCGCATGGCAGCCTAACCGCGCGATCTGGCCGGCGTGTTCCGCGCGGAACTGCGGCCCGCCGCGATCACGCTTAAGACTAACAAAATCGAGCATACGACATCAAACGGGGCTGCCATGACCGCGAACACATCGGCCGACATGAGTTTCAAGATCAAAGGCGGCAAGGTCGGCATCCTGCTGTTGCATCGGCTTTGCGGCACCCCGGTTGAAATGCGTTACGTCGCCGGTGCGCTCGGCAAGCTCGGCTATACGGTGCATTGCCCGCAGCTCGCCGGCCATTGCGGGTCAGGCGACGCGCTTCAAGCCTCATCCTGGGTCGACTGGTATCGCAGCGCCGAGGAAGCCCTCCTCGAAATGCGCAAGGACTGCGACGTCGTCATCGCCGGTGGGCTTTCGACCGGCGCCGTGCTGGCCCTCATGCTCGCCGCCAAATACCCGAACAAGGTGCAGGGCACGGCCCTGCTCGCGCCAACGCTTTGGCTCAACGGCTGGATGATCCCCTGGTACGCCAAGCTATTCCGGCTCGTAAACCATAAGCGGCTAGCCAGCCTGTTTTCATTCGCCCACCACGCCCCCTACGGTATCAAGGACAGCCGCATCCGCGAGTTCATTCAACGCGCGCGTAACAGCCGCGGCGCGGCGGAAGCCGGGCACCCGGTGACGCCGGGGGCGGCCATCTTCGAACACCGGAAATTGGTGAACGCCGTTCGCCAACTTGTGCCCTACATCCGCCAGCCGTCGCTGATCGTCCACCCCTTGGAGGACGATTACGCGGCGCTCAGCAACGCCACCTACCTGCGGGACGGCCTTAAAGGCCCGGTCGACCTCGTGGTGCTGGACGACTGCTATCACATCGTCACCGTCGATCGGCAGCGCCACCTCGTCGTCGAGGCCATCGACCGGTTCGTGGCCGGCCTGACGGGCGCCGTGCCGGCAGCAGACGCCATCCCGTTCAACGCCCGCCGCCAGGCCGTCGCCTGATCGGGAGTATAACTGCATGAAAAACATACATAAATATGATTCTCAGAAAATCTTTCGAACTGTTCCGCCCGGAACAGCGACAGGACAATAGAACCGGCATTGTGCCCTTGTCGCCGGGGAGACCGGCCTAACAGACAACAACCCAAGCCCCTCAGGAGGCCGCCATGACCAAGACCGCTCTCACCCTCGCCGCAGCCCTTCTCGCCGGCACCACGCTTTCCAACGCGGCCAACGCTGGCGGCATCCGCCTCGGCTTCGGCATGCCGCTCGGCTCGTTCGTTGCCCACTCGAACCAGAGCTACAACAGCAAGCCGAGCTCCGGTTATGGGGAAAAGAAATGCGCCAAGAAGGCCGCTCCGGCGCGTCATTACGTCAAACACGAGGAACCGGCCCCGCGCAAAGTCGTGAAGCACACGGCGCCGAAAAAGATCGAAGTGGCTGAGGAAGCTCCTGTCCGCCGCATCAAGAAGGTGGTCAAGGCACCGGTTGCCATCCAGACCGCGACGCTTGAAGACAAGGCGATCATCAGCGACGCCGCGCCCTCGATCGTGGTTCCGGAAACGCCCCCGGCCGCAGATGTGACCGGCACCCAGTCAACACCGGCGATTGAGACCGCCAACGTGACAACCGAGACGGCACCTGCGGTCACGGAAGAGGTCAAGACCGAACTGGCGACGGTCGAGACGGCCAAGGTCGAGACGGAAGAGTCGAAGCGCAAGATCAATCTGACGAGCGAAGCCAAGCGGGTATGCCGCCGGTTCTCTGCCGCCATCGCCGGCCTGATCGACGTGCCCTGCGAATAAGGACTATGCTTCCCCGGGGTGCAGGGCCATTAACCTGCACCCCGGGGATTTTTAGTGTCTTTGGACGCCACGACGTAATTTCCGCCAATGCCTCATGGAGGGGGACCGGTCATGGACCTCGCACTCAACGCACCGGCCGCCATCAAGGCCACGGCTACAAAAAGCAACCGGCCCCGCGGACCCAAGCGGAATGTGCCGATGGTCGTCAAGCTCGCCTACCGCAACCTGTTCCATGACCGCTTGAGCTTCGCCGTCACCATCGTCGGCATCGTCTTTTCGGTCGTGCTCGTCGCCATTCAAACGGGCATCTATCTCGGCTCGGAGAAGAAGATCTCGGCCATCATCGACGCCGCCCCCGCCGATCTGTGGATCGTGCCGCTTGGCACCAAGAGCTACGACGACCCCTCGCCCTTGTCGGGCCGCGAGCGCCACATGTCGCTGTCGGTTCCGGGCGTCGATAACGCCGAGGACATGGTCGTGTCGTTCGCCCGCTGGCGCAAACCGGCCGGCGGCACCAACACGGTCCTTCTGATCGGCACTGCCCCCGACAGCCCGAAGGCGCTACCGTGGAATATCGTTGAAGGCAGCCGCTCGGCGCTCGAAGCGCCGAACACGGTCGCCATCGATCAGAGCTATTTCCCCGACCTCGGCATGTCCGCTGTCGGCGACAAAGCCGAAGTCAACGGCGCCACCGTCGAACTCGTCGCGACGACCAAGCGCGTCCGCTCCTTCACGACGCTGCCCTTCGTCTTCATGTCGATCGAGGAAGCGCGCCGCCTGACCGCGACCGAACAGAACCAGGCAACCTATCAGCGCATCACGCTGTCGCCAGGTGCCGATCTCGAAACCGTCCGTAGCGAGATCGGCAGGCGTTTGCCCGATACCGAAGTCTTGACGCAGACCGAGTTCGCCAAGCGCAGCCAATCCTACTGGCTATTCCAGACCGGTGCCGGCGCGGCGCTGATCGCGGGCGCCGTGCTCGGCCTCATCGTCGGCATCGTCATCGTGGCGCAGACGCTGTATTCGAGCACGAAAGATCACATCAACGAGTTCGCGACGCTGCGGGCGCTTGGCGCCGGCGCTGGATACATCGTCAAGGTCATTCTGCTGCAGGCGATCCTGTCGGGATTGATCGGCTACACGCTCGGCATGATGCTGGCGCTTGGCGTCATCCAGGCGGCACAGGACACCAAGCTGACGGTCATCATGACGCCGGGTCTCGCCGCAACGCTGTTCGCCGTCACCATCGGCATGTGTATCTTCGCAGCCATCTCGGCCATCATCAAAGTCGTCCGGATCGACCCGGCCGTCGTCTTCAGCCGCTAAGGCCCGTTGGGATCAAAGGGAACCGTCAATGTCACATCCGGCCAACAGCAAAATCATCGTCGAGACCACGGGCCTCGTCAAAGTGCTCGGCACGGCGCCGAACGAGGTCAAGGTTTTGAAAGGCATCGACCTCGAACTCCACACCGGCGAGCTGACGCTGATGATGGGGCCGTCGGGCTCCGGCAAGACGACGCTGCTCTCGGTCTTGGGCTGCATCCTGTCGCCGACCGAAGGAAGGCTGACGCTGGCCGGGCATAAGACGCACACGATGAGCAAGGAACAGCTTGCGAATTTGCGCCGCCAGCACGTCGGCTTCGTGTTCCAATCGTACAACCTGGTGCCGACGCTGACAGCCGTCGAGAACGTCATGCTTGCGCTCGACCTGCGGGGTTTGAGCGGTCCGGACGCCTACGACAACGCGGCCGACGCGCTCGAAGCGGTTGGTCTTGCACATCGCATCAACGCCATGCCGTCGAAAATGTCGGGCGGGGAAAAGCAGCGCGTGTCGATTGCGCGCGCGCTGGCCGGATCGCCGTCACTCATTCTGGCCGACGAGCCGACCGCCGCACTCGACGCCAAAAACGGCTTGGCCGTGATGGAGCTGCTGGCTGAGGTGGCGCAGGACACCAAACGTGCCGTTCTCGCCGTGACGCACGACCACCGCACGCTGCAATACGCCGACCGGATCATCAACATTGACGACGGCCGCATCTCGGGCTCCGAGCGCCCGAAATTGCCCGGCGCCAAACCGCTTGAGGCGGCTGCGCATTAACGGCAGCGCGCCTAGCCCCACGCAACAAAAAGCCGGCCAGAACGTCTGACCGGCCTTTGTTTTTTCACGAGCGCCAATAGCTTCAGCGCCAGTGGGCGTTACTTCGCCTGATCGGTCTTCTGCTTCTCGGTGATCGAGCTATCCGTTGGCTGAGCCGTGGGCATGTCCGTCGTGCCAGCGCCGGTTGCACCGGACTGATCCTTCAATTGCTTCTGCGCGATGGAGCTGTCAGCCGGCTTCGCGGTCGGATCGACCGTCACGCCGGTGTCGGTCTTTGCGCCGGGCGCATCCATCTGTTGTTTGGCGCCAATCGAGCTTTCATCTGGCTTTGCGGTCGGTTCAGCGGTTTCAGCGAGCGCTGCAAAGGGGAACGCGATGCAGAGGAAGATCGGGACGATGCGATTCATGGGGGGTACTCTCCTAAGACTGTGACAGTGTTGTTTGGACCTAACGCAGCCGGGACGCGCCGGTTCCGGCGCAGCCTGTCTCACCGGCGCACTAAGCGACGTAGCTGGATGTTAGAGGCGCATAATGCGAACGGCCGGCAAAGGTGCCGGCCGCTCGTTAGTGAAACCAAACCACTGTGCGACTATGCCTTGAAGAACGTGAATTCCGGCATCGCTTTCAGCGTTTCCTTGGTGCTTTCCATCGTCAGCTTGATCGTGCCGCTCGGCTCGCGCGCCACCTTCAAGCTCGAAAACGGGACCGCGACGTAGCGCGTACCCATGCCGAGGAAACCACCGACCGAAACGATGACCGCTTTGGTGCTACCGTTTGCATCCATGATGATGTCGTTGACTTCGCCGATGCTTTCGCCGGCGCTATTATAGACATTTGTGCCGACAAGCTTGGTCGAGCGATAGTCGGTTGCAGACTGCGTTGTGACAGCGCCCGTCGTTCCGAGTTTCATCGGCTCGGCGATCGCAACCGTGGCTGCCATCAGCGCGACAGCGCCTGCTATAAGAGTTCTTTTCATGATCGGTTCCTTATTGGACGTGGCACCTATTGTGCCTGCCCATGGAACGCGGTCACCTTGGCGAACGTTCCAACTGCCGCCGGAATTTGTAGACCGGATTGAATTTAAAACGTCCGCGCCGCTTATCCCGACCGGCTGATCTACCGGTTTTTGATTCAAGCAGTAACGCTCACTCCTTCGGCTTCTCGGTACGCCGGAACAACGGCTGATTGTTCATGAAAGCAACTTTCTCGGCCTCGTGACAGGCCATGCAGCCGCTGCGGACTTGCGCGAACGCCGCCCAGGCCTTCGCCGCATCGCCGGATTTAATGTCGGCGAGAACGGGTTCGAAAAGCTTCTGCAGAAAAATGGTATCGGCGTTGGCCTGCCGTTTGGGCCGTCGGGTGTAGCCGGCCTGGATCACTTCCTTGATCTTTTGCCAGTGATGGGCGCCGAGTTCGTAGTTCTTGTCGCCGAGCGCGTCGTAGAGCGCGTCGTAGCGGCGGCCGACTTCGTTCATCGATGCCGAGAAGCCGCGCGCCTGTTGCTGCAACAGTTTGAATCGCGCCGCGTCGTCGGGGGCGTTCAGCAGCCAGTCGTCAACGTTGCGCTCAGGCGTGGCGGCGGCGGGCGCAGGCGGCTCGCTTTGCGCCGCCTTGACGACGGCGCCAATAGCGACGATGCAGGCGAACACGCTGGCGATCAGGTGAGGAAAAATTTTCATGGTCCACCTCCGGCAAATTTTCAAAGCTGGTCAAGCCGATGAGGTTAGCCAACCCATTTGTCAGGATCAATACGGCTGCAGAGGCGCGTCGCAACGCGCCCGCCTTCGCCCATTGGGCTTTGGCGCGGCAGCCTTCGCATCGACAGCGCGTGCGGCCGGCTCGAGGAACGAGAATCGCGCGCGCCATGAAAAAGGCTTGCCGAGCCGAAGCGCACTTGAGCGCGAAGGCTGGTGGGCCGGGAGGGGATCGAACCCTCGACCACTCGATTAAAAGTCGGGTGCTCTACCGCTGAGCTACCGGCCCCAGGGATTGAGGGGTTAGCGGGGATTGAACGCGCGCGCAAGCGCCGCCGCCGGTCACGCTGCTGTGCGAAAGGTCACGGGGGCAATTCCGCGCGAGATCAGTGGTTTAACGGTTTCGCGGCCAGCAAGCTCCTTCGACCGGCAAGCCACATGCCATGCAAGCGAAGCATAGCACCCTGCAAGGCAGCCGATGATGCCGGGCCAGCGAATTGGAGTATGTAGGCCCCCAGGCACTGACCCGAATGCTTCCCCACTCATGACCCTCGCCGAACTGAACGTTGCCCGCGCCGCGCTCCCCGACCGCCTGAAAGCCGTCCTGTTGATGTGCGCGGCGGTGACGCTGTTTTCGTGCCTGGACGCGAGCGCCAAGTGGCTCGTCTCGCATTCGGCCATCGGCACGGCACAAGTGGTGTGGACGCGGTTCGCCGGCCAGATGCTGCTGATGGCCATCATCCTCGGGCCGTTGACGATGCCGGCGCTATTCAAGACGCAGAAACTCGGACTGCAAACGCTGCGCTCGTTCCTCATGGTCGCCTGCACGGCCTGTAATTTCATTGCCGTGCAATATCTGCGGCTCGACCAGACGGTGGCGATTGCGTTTCTGGCGCCGCTCGTCGTCGCAGCGCTCGCAGGTCCCGTGCTCGGCGAGTGGGTCGGATGGCGCCGCATGCTAGCGATCCTGACCGGCTTCCTCGGTATCCTCATTGTCGTGCGCCCATTTGGTGGTGATGTACATTGGGCCTTCGGCGTCTCAGTGTTGGCGATGCTGGCCTATGCCGGCTTTATGCTGGTGACGCGCAAGCTCTCGGCCTTCGATCCGCCGCTGGTCACATTGTTCTATGCGCTGTTGGCCGGCGTCGCCCTTGCCGCGCCGTTGGCGTTCGCTGAGTGGGTTTGGCCCGACGGCGCGACGCAGTGGCTGCTGCTCTTAAGCCTCGGCGCGTTTGGCGGTCTCGGGCACTACCTGCTGATCTTGGCGTACCGCTTGGCGCCAGCCTCGAGCGTGTCGCCGTTCCTGTACTTCCAGCTGTTGAGCATGGTCGGGCTCGGGTATTTGATCTTTGGCGACGTGCCCGACCGCTGGACGCTCATCGGCTCATCGATCGTCATCGCGTCGGGCATCTATCTCGTGCACCGCGAGCGCGTGACGGGGGTTAGTCCGAAGCCGGTCGCGGCTTAGCAAGGTACTTTCGTCATCCTCGGCCGAGCGCGCTCTGCGCTTGCGCGTCGAAGGCCGGGGATCCAGCGGAAGGCGTGCCGTAGGCTCGAAATATTTTATGTCTGCGACGAGTTTCGCGCTGGATCCCCGAGCACTTCGCGAAAGGCGCTCACGTGCTCGAGGATGACGAGTCAGTCTTTGAGAGGCCGCGTAATGCGCGGGATGACATCTGCCGCCCAGGCATCGAAGCGCTGATCCGATATCGCCGCCCGCATCTCGCTCATCAGCTGCTGATAAAACGCCGTGTTGATCCACGACAGGATCATCGCGCCCAAATATTCGCCCGACTTGATCAGGTGATGGACGTAGGCGCGGGAATAATCCTGCGCGGCGGGGCAGGCAGCGAGACAATCAATCGGCGCGGTGTCCTCGGCGTGCTTGGCGTTCTTCATATTGAGCACGCCGTTCCAGGTGAAGGCATAACCGTGCCGCCCGTTCCGCGTCGGCATCACGCAGTCGAACATATCGACACCGCGGCGTACAGCTTCGATCAGATCCAGCGGCGTGCCGACGCCCATCAGATAGCGCGGCTTCTGTGTTGGAAGGTGCGGAAGCGTCTCTGACAGCGTTGCGATCATCGCCTCGTGCCCCTCGCCGACCGCGAGGCCGCCGACGGCGTAGCCCGGAAAATCCATCGCAACGAGCTCTACAGCCGACCGGCGCCGCAGCTCGATGTCGGTGCCGCCCTGGACTATTCCAAACAGCGCCTGCCCGCGCGTCGCGCCGCCGCTGGCGACTTGGGCGCCGAAGGCCCGCTTTGACCGCTCGGCCCAGCGCAGCGACAGCTCCATGGCGCGCTCGACTTCTTTGCGTTCGGCAGGAAGCTCAATGCACTCGTCGAATTGCATCTGAATGTCGGCGCCGAGCAGGCATTGAATTTCAATCGAACGCTCGGGCGTCAGCATGTGACGAGAACCATCGAGATGCGACTGGAACGCCGCGCCGTCTTCCGAGATCTTGCGGATTTTCGCCAAGCTCATGACCTGGAAGCCGCCCGAGTCGGTCAGGATCGGCCCGTCCCAGCGCATGAATTTGTGCAAGCCGCCGAGCTTGGCAATGCGTTCGGCACCTGGCCGCAGCATCAGGTGATAGGTGTTGCCGAGCACGATATCGGCACCGGCATCGCGCACCTGTTCGGGGTACAGCGCCTTGACGGTGCCGACGGTCCCGACCGGCATGAACGCCGGCGTGCGAATGACGCCCCGCGGCGTGGTGATTTCACCGTTGCGGGCGTCGCCGTCTTGCTTCAGGAGTTGAAATGAAAATGTTTGAGACACGCTCTGCATTCAACTTTTTGATGCCCACGCGGCATCTGCACGATCCAATCCCGGGCCGATGATGGTGGCACGTTCCCTCCCCCCTTGCGGGGGAGGGTTAGGGAGGGGGGTGTCCCAGGTGTGGGGGATGTACACGATCATCGGCAGTTGCGCACCACCCCCACCCCGGCCCTCCCCCGTCAAGGGGGAGGGAGGTTGCGCACATCCAGATGACGGTGTTGGTCAGCGATCAGCGTCGAAACAGCAAACTCGCGTCGCCATAGGAATAGAAGCCATAGCCGTGCTGGATCGCATGTCCATACGCCGCACGCATGGTGCCGAGGCCCGCAAACGCCGACACAAGAATGAACAGCGTCGAACGCGGCAGGTGGAAGTTGGTCATCAGCACGTCGACGCACTTGAAGCGATAGCCGGGCGTGATGAAAATCGCGGTGTCGCCCGACCAGGGTTGTATCTCGCCGGTCTCGCTTGCTGCACTTTCCAACAGCCGCAGCGACGTCGTGCCGACAGCAACGATGCGGCCGCCCTTGGCGCGCACCGCATTCAAGGCGCACGCGGTTTCGCTTGAGATCTCGCCCCACTCGGCGTGCATTTTGTGGTCTGCGGTGTCGTCGGCCTTGACGGGAAGGAATGTTCCAGCACCGACGTGCAGCGTGACGAAGTGTTTCGACACACCGCGCGCCTCAAGCGCTGCGAATAGCTCGGGCGTGAAATGCAAGCCCGCCGTCGGCGCCGCGACGGCGCCGTCCTTCTCGGCATAGATTGTCTGATACGTCGCGCGATCGCTGTCATCAGCCGCGCGCTTCAAGGCGATATAGGGCGGCAGCGGCATGACGCCGGCCGCAGAGATTGCCATGTCCAGCGCGTCACCCGAAAGGTCGAACGCCAGTTCGACTTCGCCGGCTTCGCCTTTCGCTAAAACGGTCGCGTCGAGCGCTCCGATCAGGCAACTGCTATTCGCATGCCCGAAGCGGACGCGATCCCCCACCTCAAGCTTTTTCGCCGGCCGCGCAAACGCCCGCCAGCGGCTGGCGTCAATGCGCTTAATAAGATTGACCGCAATGCGCGCCTGCACCTCGCCCCTGGTCCGCACGCCGTCGAGCGCGGCGGCAATGACGCGGGTGTCGTTGAACACGAGCGCGTCGCCGGGATTGAGTAAAGACGGAAGCTCGCGGACAGATAGATCCTGCATCCCCTCTCCCCATGACACTGCACTTGTCATGGGGAGAGGGTTAGGGTGAGGGGCGGCAACATTGTCCGCAGCTTGCTGCCGCCCCTCACCCCGGCCCTCTCCCCGTTGCGTGCAGGAACTGGGAGAGGGAGAAGTCGCCCGCACCACCAGCAGCCGCGCCGTATCGCGCGGGTTCGCCGGATAGAGTGCGATGGCACTCTCAGGCAGTTGGAAGTCGAACAGGTCCGTGCGCATGGCCGCTACAGGGCAACGGCCTTGACTTCGACGTCAAGGATGCGGCACACCTCCTGCCGAATTTGCCGCAAGGCACGGTTACACCGTTGTACCAAAATCTATTGCCGCCGCCTTTTCCAGCCCCTCCATCCATTGATGCAAATGCCAGCATGACGCCCAGCCCCGAATTCATCGTGCGCGCCTACTATCTGGCCTGGACCGACCAGGACTTCGAACGCGCCATCAGTTACATGAGCTTTGATGTGCGTTGGACCATGCACATCGATCCGGATATCGTGTCGTTCGCGGGCCAATCGGTCGGCCGCCAAGCCATCCTCGAACGCATGCGCGGGTACGCCCAGCACTTCGAGCTCATCGGCTTCAAGATTTTGAGCCTTGCGGTTGAAGCAGAGACCGTTCGCGCCTTCGTCCACGGCGACTACCGCCATATCGCCAGCGGCCAAGTCCTCGATCTGGCGATCCGCCACGTCTTCACGCTGGCAGACCATCACATCGTCGCCTGCGACGAATACCAGGACGGCGGGCGCATCCGCGCCTTCATGGCCCTTGTGTCGCCGCCATCCAAAACGACCTTTTGAGGCAGCGCGCCTTTATGCTTTTCAGCCCTTGCCCTCGCCTGCGAACCGTTGCAGCTTCGGGACCGCTGGCATGCGGCCGGCTGAAGGAGAAAAACGCCATGGCCAAAGAACAAAGATCGACGAAAGAAAAGCGCAAGCCGAAGAAGTCGGCGGCTGAAAAAAGCGGCAAGAAGTAAAGCCCTTAGCGGGCGCGGCGGGCGTCGAGCGCGGCGAGCGCCGCCACGCCCAGCCATGACGCGATCAGCAAACTGCCGCCCACCGGCGCCAAGAGTTTTGGCAGGGCGATGCCGGTTAGCGTGTTGACGGCAATCGTACCGCCGAACAGTGTCACGGCTGCCAGCATGGTGGCCGCCGCGAACACCCACGCGCGAGACTTGGCAAAGGCCAGCAAGGCCACGACGGCGCTGGCGTGGATCATCAGCATGGTTGCGGCCGTCGCCAGCGCCGGGCTTTCGACCCGATGCGCGGCGGCAGCGGCGAGTGCGACGCCTGCTGCGCCGGCGAGAGCCGCAAGCACAAGGACAATCCCGCGCCCGCCGCTGAGAGGATGGTCGCCGCTCACGCCTCGTCTGCCGCGACGCGGACCGAGATCATTTTATCCGGTGACCTCGGCGGTTCGCCTTTGGCGAGCTTATCGACATTGTCCATGCCCTCGATGACCTTGCCCCAAGCCGTGTACTGGCCGTTGAGGAAAGACGCGTCGTCGAAGCAGATGAAAAACTGCGAGTTGGCCGAGTTCGGCGCCGACGATCGCGCCATCGAGCAGACGCCGCGCACGTGCGGCTCTTTATTGAACTCGGCGGGTAAGTTCGGATGCTTCGAGCCGCCGGTGCCGCGCCCCTGCGGGCAACCGGTCTGTGCCATGAAGCCGTCGATGACGCGGTGGAACACGATGCCGTCGTAGAAATTCTCACGCACCAGCGCCTTAATGCGTTCGACATGTTTCGGCGCTAGATCAGGGCGCAGCTCGATCACAACTGCACCCTTGCTCGTTTCCATCACGAGGATGTTCTCTGGGTCTTTGTAGGCGGCCATTTTATTGTCCTGTTTCACATTCGAGGAAATCCCCTCTCCCCATTGAGTGCAGGAATGGGGAGAGGGAGAAAACGTACTACTGCACGCTGACTTTCACCATGACGTCGGGATCGGTGACGGTCCCTGAACCCGGCGCGCCGCGCTTGATTTTATCGACCAGCTCCATGCCTTCGATCACTTCGCCCCAGACCGTGTACTGGCCCGTCAGGCCCTTGCACCCGGTATCGGTGAAGCAGATGAAAAACTGCGAGTTCGCGGTATTGGGATCATTGGTGCGCGCCGCGCCGAGCGTGCCGCGCTTGTACGGCTCCTTGGTGAACTCGGCAGGCAAATCCGGCAGCTTCGAGCCGCCCATGCCGGTGCCGGTCGGATCGCCGGTCTGGGCCATGAAGCCTTCCATGACGCGGTGCCATTTGACGCCGTTATAAAAGCCTTGCTTGGCCAGCGCCGAATAGCGCTCGACGTGCTTGGGTGCCAGATCGGGGCGCAGCTTGACGACGACCTTGCCGGTCTTCAATTCGATGACGAGCGTGTCGCCGGCAGCAGTGACGGGAACCGACATCAAGACCAGCGCGGCGAGAAAAGAGGACAGGCGTTTCATGGATGATCCTTCGACAGATTTGGAATGCGTGAGCGGGCAAACGTGAGCCCGTCGTTGCCGTTGGGCTGAGAGCGCCCGGATAGTCGCCGCCCTTATGGCGATTTGACGGCTTGGGGGCAACCCAAAAGCCGCACCGCGCACTCCGGGGTTCGTTGCGCCCGTGGATACGGTTGGACGGAAAAATAGGCCAACGTCATGGCCGCGTCGCGCCAGCGATCGTGCGGAACGCACGACAGGCGGCCACCCACGACGAGCATCCGGAAGCGCGGGGTCTCGGTACGAGTGTGAACCCAACACTCCCCCCGCATCTGTATCTTTGAACCTTGTCGTGGGTGGCCGCCGTGTACGCGATGCGTCCCGCATCGCCGCGGCCATGACGTTGCCGAGCGATTAAGCTCACCCCGGCCGGTCTTTCATGCCGCGCGAGCGGCCGAGCGGCTTTGCGATGTCCGCGGCCGACTGCCGCTTGCCGACAGCTGTGGGCGGCGCGTCGAGGTTGAAAATCGCGACCCGCGAAATGTCCTGGACTACGCCCGCAGGCGATACGGACACGCCCTCTCGTACCAGCCGCGCGAATTGCTGGTCGCGATTGGGCCCGCGTCCGATAGCGCCACCTTTGGCAACGGCGCGGTGCCATGGGACAATCTCGCGTTCGGTTTCAGTCAGACCCGCCAGCAGCGTCGCAATCACGCGCGGCGGAATTTTCAAATGCATGGCGATGGCGTCAAACGTCGTCACATAGCCCGAGGGGACACAGCGAAGGGCGCCGATGAGATCGCCCTTGATCCGCCGTTCGGCCGGTGCGAGGCCCATGACTCAGCCCTTCTTCAAAGCCTTGGCCTTGAGGCGTGCCAGAACCGCCTTCGACACGAACGGCGCGGCGTTGCCGTTCATGCTCGCAACCGCGCGCACAAGGTTGGCCGCGATATGGCGGACGTGGGGCGAAGCTGAAACAAATACGGTTTGGATATCAGGCGCCATTTCGCCATTCATGCCGCTCATCTGCATTTCGTAGTCGAAGTCAGTGCCGTCGCGTAGGCCGCGGATGATGACGCTGGCCTTGTGTGCGCGCGCCGCTTCAACTGCGAGGCCTGAAAACGTCACCACCGAAATGCTCGCACCCGCCGCCTTGGCGATCGGTTTGACCTCGGCCTCCAGCATGGCGACGCGTTCGGCGGCGGTAAACATCGGCGCCTTGCCCGGATTGACGCCGATGCCGATGATGAGCCGGTCGACGAGTTGGCAGGCGCGCGCAATCACGTCCGTATGCCCCAAAGTGACGGGATCGAAGGAGCCGGAATAGAAACCGATGCGGGTCATGGTGATAGCTCTGAAGCGCTGCGTGGACGTCGTCCACACCCTTATCGCAGCTGAGGCTCAACCGGAAGCAGTCCGGCCTCAAAAGAGTGAACGGCGCCGGGCCGTTGCGATGCGCCGCCGCCCATGCAAGCACTAGTGCCATCAATCGCGCTCAAGGAGCCTGCCAGTGAACCCCGCACGACACCGCCTTCAAGCCGCCATTGCCGCTAGTCTGGCGTTGCTCGCCACGGCTGGCAGCGCGCCCGCAGGCGATGCCATCCCAAACCTCGTTGGCACCTGGAGCTGCAAGGTCGATACGATTTCCGACCTCAAGGGCCTGGTCACACGCGACCGCACCATACGCTTCACCGAACAGACCGGCCGGCGCTTTCGCGGTTATTTCGACTACGAAGCCGGGCGCAAGGATTTCTTCGGCGTCGTCTTTCCCGACAATACGTCGTTCGCGTGGGTGTCGTCGACGAGCAAGGGCTATAACCATGGCCGAATTCTTGGACCCGGCCTTATCAGCGCCTGCAATATCGAATCCGGCACTGAGGCGACGGCGGGTTGCGCCGAGCTATCGCGGACCGGCACTAAGCCCTAAGCCCGTGTGGCCCGCCAAGCGAGGCCGCGCCAAACCGCGCCGCGTACGCTGTCAATCGTCCCGATGAGATCAGCACCCTCCGGCGCTTCACGCCAACCGGGTAACGGCGCGCGGCGATCGGTTCTGGCAAAATAGCGGTTCGCCGCCTTGTACGCCGCGAACGCCAGCACGATGCCGGCCAGCACATCGACGACATAGTGCGAGCCGATCGGCACGCAACTGACGATCATCAGGATATTGAGGATCGCGAACGGCCACCGCAGCAGCGGCACGGCCATCCAAGCATATGCGAACAGTGCGGCGGCAACGGCGTGGAAGCTTGGGAATGTGATCAAGCCTTCAAGCGACAGCTGCCGTTCGCCGTCACGCAGGCCGTCGAGAATTTCGGTGACGCCCCAAGCGGTGTTCGTCAGCATTCCCGGAAATTGCTCGGGCGTGTAGCCCAAGTGACCGTATCCGGTGCGCGCAGGGACGAAGGCGAAAACGACGACGGTCGCCAGCAACGCGATCGTCGAGGCGGCCAGCACGCGGCGCAGCCGTTCGGGATCGAGAAAAGCCAGCAGCGGCAGCAGTACGGCCGGCTGCCACAGCAGGCTCTCGTAAACATGGCTCAACACCATCGACAGTTGCGGCCGGGCACCGAACCATTCGACAATAGCCGGCCAATCGAAACCGAGTGCCAAGCCCACCGCCAAAAGCGCCTCATCCTGATACGGCATGCCGTATACCGCTATCATGGAGGTCAACGCCGGAACTGTGAACGCCGTTGCGGTGGTCAGCGCAAAACTTTCTGTGACGAGGCTGAGGCGCGCCATACCGCTGTGCGCCAGGATTACGGCACACGTCATCAACGCGCTGACGAGCCCAACGCGCGCGCTGGTTTCACTGACACGCGCATACTCAAAGGGGCCGGCGATGCAGCCTATCGTGACACAAGCGGCGACACTGACAATGATCGTCCAGGCCGGCCGAACGGCGCCAGTCCACCACGACGCGAAGGCCGCCGCGGTATTGGAGCGCACGTTAAGCGCCGCATTCGGCCGGACAGAAGCCGTTAAAATCAACCGCGCCTCCCGAAGCAAAATCGCTTTCGGGCTAGTGCAGGTCTCGGGCCAGAGGTCTGGCTGGATTTATGACAGCTGGCACCGATGCCGTCGCCTCAAATCGAGCCACATCGACCGGTGGCATTCCGGTGTTGCGCCGGAATGGGACGCCATCTGACGAGGCCGGGCGCCGTATTTTCAGCTACGGGGCGCGAAGCTCTCGGCGCGCGCGCAGGCCTAGCGCTCGCGATCAGGCTTTGCGTCGTGAAGCGCGGCTTCATGATACCAGGCTTCGCCGCACGCCGTTGTTGCGACCCGCACCGGCAGCGCTTCGATACGCGCTGTAACATTCGCTGCCGCCACTTCGCGTTTCGCGGTGTCCGCCGTGCGCGGCCGTTTGGGGAAGGCATAAATTTTCGCAGTCTCGCGATTGAATGTCGTGGTCATGGCTCATCTCATTTCAATATCGAGTTTCGCCCGCGTCGCGCGGACTCCGATGACTCTATGTGGTGACGGTCAGCGCCAGTTATACCCCGATTTGCACGCCATTTGTACAATTGCCTGAATAAAGTACGGCGATTGCTCACATTATGGGCATGCTTACTTTTGCATCTTTGGCTAGCATTTTGACGGTTGAAACGCCTGACGCGGCTTCCAGTTCCACCACGTCTTCGGCGCCCACCCACCAAGGCAGGCAGTCTTCAAAAGTCTCACGTCTTCAACTTCAGGAGAGACCGTCAATGACGAAATACAAGCTCGAGTATATCTGGCTCGATGGCTACGCGCCGGTGCCGAACCTGCGCGGCAAAACGCAGATCAAAGACTA
>JANNSR010000084.1:0-8448 GCA_031402935.1 Hyphomicrobium sp.
GCCTCTCGTATGAGCTGCGGATCGCGCATTCACGATCCATGAGCCGTCGAACCCGCCATCCGCCCCCGCATCTCCTTTCGAGATGGGCGTTTCACCACGCTATCGCGCCGCAGCGCGCGTCACGCGGCAGGCAGCGAACCCCGGCTTACCGATTTTGCCGTCGGCCCTGCATGCTCTCGACCACACATGTCTCGCGGCACGAGCTCATGCCCTTTTTAGTGCGCGGTGAGATGCGTGGAGTGTGCGCGCGGTGCGGGGGGGGGCGGGGATAACTTTTTTTCGCGAAATTTTTAGTAACGTTAAGGGCGGGGATAAGTTGGGCGCGTGGGCCATGGGCAGCAGGCAAAATATAGCCGCATCGTCATCCCCGCGCCGCACACGGGACGTGTGCGGAACTACGGCGGGGATCCAGTCAAACTTCAATTTGAAAAGAAACTTTGGCGCGACGGCGCGGTTGCGTGTGGGCATCCGAAGCGCCAAGAAAATAAGCATCGGAGTCTTCCTGCCCCATTGAAGCTTGCCTGGATCCCCGCCTGCGACGCCTACGGCATCGTCGCGAGCGGCGCCGGGGTGACGAAGCTGAGAGAGCGGCGCGGGGATAAGTTTGAACGCCTCCCCCTCAAGGGGGAGGGAAGTGGTCGCGCCGGGATGATGGCTGTGGGGGGTGTTATTCCGCCGCCTCCTTGTGGGCAGCTAGCACCTGGTCCTTCAGGCGCCCGGTCAACTCCGAGAGATGGTCGAACTTGGCTGTGAAGGTTGCGGCACCCGCCGTCGCCGATCTCAGATCGATGATCAGGTTGTCCATCTCGGCGTCGGGAATGTGGGCCGCGACGACATCCCAACCGGGCCAGCCCTGACGCGCATCGAAGCCGAGAATTTGTCCGCGCCGTTGCGAGATGATGCTGTTAATGCGGGCGTTGGCTTCCGACGGAATGGCGATCGACACCGCCATGACCGGTTCAAGCAGGATGGGATTGCACTTCGGAAGGCCTTCCGACATGGCGAGGCGGCCCGCCTGGCGGAAAGCCATGTCGGAGGAATCGACGTCGTGATACGAGCCATCGGTCAACGTCACGCCGACATCGACAACCTCGAACCCGAGCGGGCCTTCCTCGAGATAGTCGCGCACGCCGGCTTCGATGGCGCCGAAGTAATTCTTCGGGATGGCGCCGCCCGTGATCGTCTCGTCGAAGACGATGCCGGAGCCGCGCGGTAGTGCTGCAATCGTGATCTTGACGTCGCCGAACTGACCATGACCGCCCGACTGCTTCTTGTGGCGGGCGCGGATTTCGGTTCCCGAACGGATCGCCTCCTTGTAGCCGATGCGCCGCTTCTCGCGCACGACCTCGATGCCGTACTTGCGGCTCAAGCGTTCAAGCGCCACGCGCAGGTGCATTTCGCCATGGCCCTGCAGCAGCACCTGATGTTTGGCGGCGTCGTGCACGACAGTCAGCGACGGGTCTTCGTCGATCAGTTTGGTGACGGCTGCCGACATTTTGACTTCATCCTTGCGGTCCTTGAGGCCGAGACCGATAGCGAGCACAGGTTCGGGCGCAGATACCGCCGCGATTTGGTTGATGCCGCCCTTCGCCGTCGTCAGGGTTTCGCCAGCATGGATGCTGTCGAGGCGGCCGAGTGCCACCGTATCGCCTGCCTTAGCGGGACCGCGTTTGACGGTTTCCTCGCCGCGGATGGTGAAAATGCCGGCGGCGCGTTCTTCCTTGCCGCCGGCGCCGATCAGCGTGGCGCTGTCGGGGATGTCGCCGGTCAATACGCGCACGAACGACAGCTTGCCGCCGGCTTTGGTGTGCAAATTCTTGAACACATAGGCCGCCGACTTGGCGTTTTCGAGTTTGAGGCGGCGCGCCGTATCGGCAACGCTTGGGGCTTCATGGCGCAGCGCTTTCAACAAGCGCAGAATGCCGTTGCCGTGTTCGGCAGAGCCGAGCAGCACCGGACATATCAATCCGTCGCGCAGTTCTTTGGTCAGGTCATCGAACACGCGATCCTTGGGCGGCGTCATGTCTGACAACAATTGTTCCATCAGCTCGTCGTCGTAGTCGGCGAGCTTTTCGAGCATCTGGAAGCGGGCTTCCTTTTCGCGCTCGGCAAGCGTTGCCGGCAACTCGATGATCTGGCTTTCGGCGTGCTCGCGATAAACATAGGCGCGCTCGGAGGCGAGATCGACGAATCCCGTCGCGATGCCGTTTTCCCAAATCGGGATTTGCCGCAGCACAAGCGGCTTGGCGCTGGCCGGCTGCAAGTTTGGAATGATGTCGCGCACCAGCGTCGTGCAGCTGTCGATTTTGTTGAGGAACAGCAGGTGGGGCAGGCCGATGTCTTCGAGCCGCTTCAAAATCATTTGCAGCGCCGGCACGCGTTTGGGATCGGGCTCGCAAACGACAACAGCCGCATCGCAGGCGGCGAGCGCTAGCGCGCCTTCGTGGGTGAATTCAACCGAGCCGGGGCAATCGATGAAGGTAAAGGTGTCGCCGAGAAATTGCGCGTCGGCGACGTTAAGGGCGACGCTCATGACGTGATCGCGGGCTTCGGGCGAGGCGTCGCCGACCGTTGATTTGGCTGCAACGGAACCGGGCCGCTGAATGGCGCCGGTTCGGGCAAGAATGGCTTCGAGAAGCGTGGTCTTGCCACTAGCGAAGGGTCCGATCAGCGCGATGCAGCGCGCGCCGCGGACCCCGTCTCTCGCGCCTGTAGTGCCTTTACCGCCCTTTGGGCCTTCTTGCGTCCCCATGGAAGCCTCCAGCAAACGAGGCGCGCGCCAACGGTTCCGGCCGCACCCCGCACCTCGCTAGAGAGCGGCAACAAAAAGATCGTCCCTCCAAAGCGGCGGTTGCGCAATCGAAAGTTCAAGCAAAGTTGTGTGAGAGGTGAATTATTGCAGTGCGAAGACTGTCATGCGGCAGTGCAGTTGAAGCGCGCGCGGGGGCGCCAACATGACAAGCATTCGTCAAACATGTTCGACGAGTAGGAAAAAAATAACTTGAATTGCTGCATAGTTGACGCATCATGCTTGTGTTCGCGCCGGAGCGTATGGGCATTCGTATCCGGGGCGAACCGGGCCTGAGGGAAATGGGCCGTGGACGTGTGAGGCTGGGTTATGAGTATTGAGTCCTTGATGACGACCGCCAATGCGGCGGGTTACGTGATGGCCGCCGAAGACGAGCTTCCCGAAGGCTTCGGGCGCAAGCCGTCGATTTTCGATTTCAAGTCGCTTCCTTCTACATCGCTGGCGATCTGGCGACCGCTGGCGCCTGCGATCGAGGGGCGGACACCTGTTGCGCGGCAAGCGTCCCATGGCTGGGGCTGGCTCTCGGGCCGGTTCATGCCAAGCGCGACGGCTTGAGAGTTTGATTTTTTGCTGATGGGCTGCCGATACTGACAGCCGGGAAAAGCGCGCCAATGAGCGCGCTTTTTTTGTTGGCTCTGGCTTTCGACTCTCCCCATTCCTGCACTCAATGGGGAGAGGGGATCACTCCTCCATCATCCACAGGTTATGCTCAGCCGTGCACAGTGTGGCCGGAATGCTGCCACGCGGATTTTGGGACGATTCGCGAATCGGTGCAGGGTGCGAACTGCGAACCGTCACTTATTGCAGGACTTTACTGATGTCTGCCGAAGCGCCGCTTGCCGTATATCTGCTGGCCGATCACCTCGATGGCGCGCTGGCCGCCGGCGAAGATTTGATGGTGCGCGGCCACGATTGGCGGGCGCTGGCAGAAACCCGGGACATTGATGCCGAGGCGGTTCTGGCCCAGCGCGAGATTGCCGAGGATGTGCGCGGCTTCGAGCTGATGCTGATCGCACGCACGCTGAAAGCCCGCGAGCATGCCCGCGCACTTGCTGGCATGGACGCGCGGTTTGCCGCCGTCGCCAACCTGTTCGTGTCGGGAACGGCGATCCTGCTCGACGCGGTGGAAGAGTGCGGCGACGCCCGCGGCGACGATTTCGAGACCGGCGACGGCCTGACGGCCTATATCCGCGGCCGCGGGCTCATCGCGCCGGACGCAGCTGCTGTGCGCCAGCCGTCCGAATTGACGATCGACGACAATTTCATGGTTGCCAAGCGCATCCCGCTCGGGCCGCTGCTGGACATGGCGGCGACGTTCCTCGACACGCTCGACACGCAGTATGAGCTGTTCGTCGTGGACCAGAGCGACGACGATCGGCGGCCGAAGACACTTGCCGGCCGCCTAGAATTCGGCCGCCGCGAGCGGATGCCGCTGAACTAAGGCTTCGAAATCAAAGCTGTTGGCGCGAGAGGTGGATCGGCGCGATGCCGGCGTCAGCCGTCAGCGATGATGGCGCGATAGAGCGCATCCGCTGCTCGATGCCGAAGGCGCGCCGCGCGGCAGCCTTCAGGCCGTCGGCCGGGCTATCGCCCGTTGCAACCTCAAGCGCGTCCAAGGCAGGCAGCATTTCGGCGGATGCGAGCTTGAGATTTTCAGACGCGACCGGCTTGGCATCGGGTGCCAGCGCCAGCAGCGTTGCTGCCGGAATGCTAGCCTGGGCGGCATCAAGCGAGGCGAAGGCGCCAATCGGGCCGGGCACCGCTTCATAGCGGCGATGCTTTTTATATTTGGCTTCCGTCTTCGTCGGCGCGTGCAGCACGCGGACGTCGAGGCTGGCGACGCCCTTCTTCTTGAAGCCGAGCTTCTCAGCCGTGCCGCGCGACACGTCGAGCTTGCGCTTGCCCCAATAGGGTCCGGCGTTGTTGACACGCACGACCGCCGACTTGCCGTTCGACGGATTGCGCACGATCAGCACGGTGCCATTCGGATAGATCGGGCTCGCGGCGTTGTCGGCGTCGTTGGCGCGGAACACCTCGCCCGACGATGTCAGACCGCACGGGTTGTAGCGATCGCGCTTGCAGTCGTCATAGAACGACGATTTGAAGGTCTGGTCTTTGCCAACCAGCGCCGACATTTCATTCAGCGTGTTGACGCGGTGGCAGACGCCATTGAAGCAGTAGGTTTTGCCGGGGGTTTTGGCTTGCGAGGGGGTGGCGGTGAAGGCCAGGAGGCCGGTCAGTGCGATCGCGATGGCGGGCGATTTTGTCAGAATGCGGCGGGCGGCACGCACAGCGTTACGGAACATAGTCGATCTCCCTCAACTTCCCTAAGGCACGGGCCAACGCGCCAATTCCTCCGTCAGTTCCGGTACGCCAATGGCGGGTCCGGACGAGGCGCAACATAGGAATTAACGATGTTGCAAAGCACCGTGGCAGAGTGCCGCCTTTTTGCGACGCACTATTATAAATAATTTCAGATGGTTATGCTGATATTTCAGAGATTGAGTGCGCGCCGCAGCGTCGCCAGGGCCTCGGCGAGGCGGGCCGGATCGGTGCCGCGGAGCACGAGGTCGGTTGCCGGACGGCCGTCGCGCATGCAGGGATAACTGCCCATGGCGATGTCGGCGAATGCGCGCTGGTGGCCGGCGAACAGGTCGGCGATCTGGCTTTCGGGACGGTCGAGCGAGATCGTTTCCGACAGCATGCGGGCGCCGGTCTTGAGCCGGGGCGTCACGGTTTCAAGCATGACCCGCATGATGTCGGGAATGCCGGCCATAACGACGACATTGCCGATCATGAACCCCGGCGCGATCGAGATGTCGTTCTCGACCAGGTCTGATCCCGCTGGCAGCCGAGCCATCCTAAGTCTAGAGGGCGTCAACTCGACGCCGCGCGCGTCGCAGGCCGCCTGCATCAAGGCGCGGGCCCTTGGGTCGATATCGATCGAGACACCAAAGGCCTTGGCGATGCTATCGGCCGTGATGTCGTCGTGCGTCGGGCCGATGCCGCCGGTCGTAAAAAGGTAGGTATAGCGGGCGCGAAGCGCGTTGACGGCCGAGACGATCTCGGCCTCGTCGTCGGCGACAACGCGGACCTCCTTCAAGCGGATGCCGATGCCGGTCAGGTGGCCGGCGATGGCGCCGATGTTCTTGTCCTTGGTGCGGCCCGACAGGATCTCGTCGCCGATGACGAGCACGGCCGCCGTGACGTCGGGCGCGGTAGTCATCACATTACGCCGTCCCGGCGCGCGCCATGGCAGCCTCAACGGCCGCTAGACGGACGCTCAGCGCCTCGTTTTCTTCCCGCGCCTTCTGGGCCATGGCCTTGACGGCCTCGAAATCCTCGCGCGCAACGAGATCCATGCTGCGCATGAAGCGCTCGGCCTGGGCTTTCATGATTGTTTCGGCTTCGCGCTTGACGCCATCGGCAGCGCCCGCCGCGTCGGTCATCAACTTGGCGAAGTCGTCAAAGATACGGTTATTAGTCTGGGTCATAGCGCGGTCCATCGTTTCAGCCGGACGCCGACTATGGCGGGGTACACCGGCGCCCGCAAGGTGACACATGGGTCTGAAGGCGCTGAGCTTGACACGGATCGGGCGATCCCGAACAACGCCTCGCGTGGCGTCCATAGTCACCAGCCCAGCGGTATGCGGGGCAAAATGTGGCGGCACGCGATGAAGGCCCGGAGCGACGCATGATTTCTCTCGCCGCGCTGACATTTCCGGACATCGACCCCGTGGCGCTGCACCTTGGGCCGGTTTCGGTCAAATGGTACGGGCTCGCCTACACCGCCGGGCTGCTGCTGGGTTGGTATTATGTCCGCCGACTTTTGGCGACTACAAGACTTTGGCCGGCTGATACGCCGCCGCTTTCCGCCGCCCGCGTCGACGATCTGCTTCTCTACATTACGCTTGCCGTGATTGTTGGCGGCCGGCTCGGGCAAGTGCTGCTCTATGATCCGGGCTACTATTTCGACAATCCATCCGAGATCCTCAAAGTCTGGAAAGGCGGCATGAGCTTTCATGGCGCGCTGATCGGCTCGGCCTTGGCCATTCTTCTATTCGCGCGCCAATATGGAGTCGCTGCCCGCCCGATCATGGATTTGTGCTGCGCCGCCGTGCCGTTCGGATTGTTCTTCGGCCGCGTCGCCAACTTCATCAACGCCGAGCACTGGGGCCGCGTCACGGACTCGTGGGCCGGCATGGTGTTCCCGAACGGCGGCGATGCACCCCGCCATCCGAGCCAGCTCTATGAAGCCGCGCTCGAAGGCCTCGTGATGTTTTTTATTCTCCGCTTGGTCACGCATACGATGATGGGCTTAAAGCGGCCTGGATTGACGGCCGGCGTCTGGCTGGTTTGGTACGCGATCGCGCGCACGATCTGTGAATTCTTCCGCGAGCCGGAAGCGGTGCATGCGCTGAACATTGCCCCGTTCACGGCCGGACAATTGTATTCGCTGCCGATGTTCTTGCTCGGCATCTACATGATCGCGACGGCACGGCGCGGCGCGGAAAGCGCCAAGGTAGCTGCTAAGGCATCAGCATGAGCGGCCCGCCGGCAGACCTGCGCCGCGATACGCCGCTGGCGCGCGTGCTTAAAGACGAGATCTTCCGCAACGGACCGATCGATGTTGCCACCTACATGTCGCGGTGCCTGTGGGATGAGCAGCACGGCTACTACGCGACCAAGGCGGTGTTTGGCCGCGAAGGCGATTTCATCACGGCAGCCGAGATCAGCCAGACGTTTGGCGAAATCATCGGGTTGTGGGCGGCGGTCGTGTGGCAGCAAGTGCTTGAGGCACCCGCACGTGTGACGCTCGCCGAGTACGGGCCCGGGCGCGGCACCATGATGTATGACGCGCTGCGTGCCGCTCGCGTGGTGCCGGGCTTTGCAGCGGCAGCAACCGTGCATTTGGTCGAAATGAGCGAGGCTTTGACCGCGACCCAGCGCGCCACACTCGCCCGCTGTGGTGCTGAGGTGACGTGGGGCCGCAACCTCGTCGGCTTTCCGCTGCCGGCGATCATCGTTGCTAACGAATTTCTCGACGCCTGGCCGGTCTTGCAATGGATCAAAACCGCCAACGGCTGGCAGCAGCGCGGTGTCGGGCTCGATAGCCGCGGCGACCTCGCGTTCGTGGCACTTGAGACGGCGCCCGTGCGCGGCGACCTCGATCCGATGTTTCCCGATGCGCCGCCCGGCTCAATCGTCGAAAGTCAAAAGCCGGAGCGCATGGCAGATGCCCTCAAAGCGCTTGCCGCGAAGGGGCCGGTCGCCGCGATCATCATCGACTACGGCTATGCCGCCCTGTCGGAAGGCGACACGCTGCAGGCGGTTCGCGATCATGGTTACGAGTCGCCATTAGCGTCGCCCGGCGAAGCCGATCTCTCAGCGCACGTGAATTTTTTCGAACTTGCAACGGCGCTGCACGGCGCCGGCCTCGCCATCGACGGGCCCGTCACGCAAGCCGAATTTCTCGGCGCGCTCGGTATTGTCGAACGGGCTGGCCGGTTGATGACCGCGAACCCGGCGCGCGCCGGCGAAATCGAGACCGGCGTCGCGCGGCTTATCGCGCCGAACGGCATGGGCACGCGCTTCAAGGTCATCGGAATCAGATCGCCGGAGTTGCCGCCGCTGCCGGG
>JANNSR010000085.1:0-3814 GCA_031402935.1 Hyphomicrobium sp.
CCTTGCCCCGCGAGCGCGGCTGCGAGTTTCTCCGCCGCGATCCGGTCTTCATGAACGTGACAAATATAGACGCTGGCCATGGCCGCCCCCCGCTCCGTTCATCAGCGGCGATAGTCTACCTGCTTTTGCTATGAACTGAAAGAACGCGGCCGGTACCTATGGACCGTGCCCGGTCGTTGACTTGCCCGCGGCGACAATGCTGCTTTCAGAGGAAAAAGGCGTGCAAGCGTTGTCAAAGGCGCCATCGGCCGCGACGGTCCTGGTGCGCTGCCTGATGGCCAACCGCACCTACTTCGAGCGCCACCTGCAGCCGGACGATTGGTTGCTGGTGCCGCCAGTTCCAGTCGCCATGGGAGCGATGGGCTGGCGCCGCCACAGCGAGCTTGTCGAAACGGCTTACCGCTATTGGTCTCGCCGAAATCGCGCGGCGGAGCACATCAACGGCCTAATGGCCGGTTTATTGGCCGCTTAACGCCATGTCGTCATTTTTCTGCTAGGGTCTGTGGGCTTCGTTTGTGACACAGCTATTGGGGATCGTTTTGGGGCGCGCGTTAGCTTTGCGTGTAGGTGTATTGGCAGCGAGTCTCGCCTGCGCGCTGACCGGCTGCGGGTCGACATTCGTGCGCAACGGTATCGCCAATCCGAGGATCGCCGAGACGGCAAGCGTACCCGGAATCCCCGGCATTCGCTTCTGGGCCGATGAGGTGCCCGCCGACCCTCTGGCTGAGATTCAGCGCCGGACGCCGAACATGCCAAAGTTGGCGCGCGACTCTAAACGTAGCAACGGCCGGCCGGTCGTTGAATCGCTGGCGCTTTCCGGCGGCGGCGCCGATGGCGCCTTTGGCGCCGGCGTGCTTGCCGGATGGACGGCGCGCGGCGACCGGCCGGAATTCGAGATGGTGACCGGCGTCAGCGCTGGTGCCATCATCGCGCCGTTCGCCTATCTGGGTGCGGCGCACGATGCGGACCTGAAACAGATTTGGACGCAGTACAAGCAGTCGGAAGTCATCACCGCGCAAATTCTGCCCGGACTTTTTGGCGGCGCCTCGCTCACGGACACGACGCCACTCGCAGGCCTCGTCGCCAAGTACGTCGACCGGGCGATGCTCGACAAGATCGCCGCCGAATATCAGCGCGGGCGCATCCTGATGGTTCTTACGACGAACCTCGACGCCCAGCGCCCGGTGGTTTGGAACATGGGCGAGATCGCGATGAGCCGCGATCCCCGCGCGCTCGAACTCTTCCGCAAAGTCATCTTAGCGTCGGCCGCGATCCCTGCGGCGTTCCCGCCAGTTCAGATCGAGGTCGAGTCCGGCGGCAAGCTCTACGACGAATTGCACGTCGATGGCGGCACAACGCGGGAATTGTTCATTTCGCCGGTGCAAGCACCCTTGAAAGCCTTTGATGCGTTGTTTCCCGCGCCGCCGCTGCGCCGCATCTTCATCATCAAGAATGGAAAAGTCGCGCCGGAAACCGAGGTCGTCCAGCCGACGACGCTGCAAATCGCGGCGCGCTCAATTGCGACGCTGATCAAGAGTCAGAACTGGAGCGAACTGTACCGCATCTATCGTATTTCGCTCGACGCAGGTGCCGACTTCAATTTCCTCGCCGTGCCGGCATCGTTCTCATATCAGACCAAAGAAATCTACGATCCGAAGTATCAGGCGGCTCTCTATGATGAAGGCGTCGCGGCAGGCCGGGCCGGGACTTGGTTGAAAGCCCCACCCGGACAGACGCCGATTTCCCTGCCGGCGAAGAAGGCCGGCAAACCCGCAGCTGCTTCACCGGCGAAAGCTCCAGAAAAAAAACCGCAGCCGCCGAACGATGCACCCGTCTCGGGCTGGCAGCCGCAGATCATTCCGACCGAACCGCCTGCGAAAATAAAGCCCGGTCAGCCCGTAGCTTCGGCAGGATAAAGCGCGCTACCGCTTGGTGATCGACTTGACGATGATGTTCTTGATCGTCGTCGCGGCGGTGCGCGCAATCGAGCGCTGCAGTTCGCGGCCGATCATGTCGCCCATGCCCTGCTTTTTGCGGCCCGTGGCAGCTGCCTTGCCACCACCGAGCACGCCGCCAAGCCAGCCGCCAATTCCGCCACCGGCGCCTGCTTCCGCAGCGGCAGCATCCTCGCTTCGCTTGCCGAGCATTTCGTGCGCGCTCTCGCGATCGACCGCTTCTTCGTACTTGCCGTAGTAGGGGCTGTACTCGATGACGCCGCGGCGTTCTTCCGCCGACACCGGACCGATGCGGCCTTCGGGCGGGCGTATCATTGTCCGCTGCACGATCGAAGGCTCGCCCTTGTTCTCAAGCATCGACACCAGCGCCTCGCCGACTTTGAGTTCGAGAATGACGCGTTCGGTGTCGAGCGCCGGGTTCTTGCGGAACGTCTCGGCGGCGGCTCTGACGGTACGCTGCTCCTGCGGCGTGAAGGCGCGGAGCGCGTGCTGCACGCGGTTGCCGAGCTGGGCAGACACCGTATTCGGGACGTCCATCGGATTCTGGGTGACGAAGTAGACGCCGACGCCTTTCGAGCGGATCAACCGCGCGATCTGTTCGATGCGTTCGAGCAGCGGTTTGGGCGCATCGTTGAACAGCAGATGCGCTTCATCGAAAAAGAACACGAGCTTCGGCTTCGCAATGTCGCCGACCTCGGGAAGCGTCTGCCACAGCTTGGTCAGCATCCACAGCAGGAACGTGGCGTAGAGGCGCGGCTTTTCCATCAGCTTGTCGGCGGCGAGCAGGTTGATAACGCCGCGGCCGTCGGGGGCAAGGCGGATGAAATCCATAATTTCGAGTGCGGGCTCGCCGAAGAAGTGCTCGGCACCCTGTTCTTCGAGCACCAGCAGGCGGCGTTGGATCGAGCCGACCGACGTCGAGGCGATATTGCCGTACTTGGTCGTCAGCTCCTTGCCGCGCTCGCCAATGTTGTTCAGCAGCGTGCGCAGGTCCTGCAAATCGACGAGCGGCATTTTTTCGTCCGACGCCAAGCGGAATGCGATGTTCAGCACGCCCTCCTGTACTTCGTTGAGTTCGAGAAGCCGCGACAATAGCAGCGGCCCCATGTCGGCGACGGTAGTCCGGATCGGATGGCCGCTCTCGCCGAACACGTCCCAGAAGATCGAGGGGAAGGCCTGGTTTTGATACGGCTCAAGCCCGATTTCGCTGGCACGCTTAACGAGGAAGTCCTTCGGCTCGCCGACGGCTGCAATGCCCGACAAGTCACCCTTGATGTCGGCTGCGAACACCGGGACGCCAGCGTTTGAAAAGCCTTCCGCCATGATTTGCAGCGTCACGGTTTTGCCCGTGCCGGTTGCGCCCGTGATCAGTCCGTGGCGGTTGGCGAGGCGCAGGTCCAGGTACTCGGGCTTAGTGCTCTTGCCGAGGAAGATCTTGCCGTCCTGAAGCACTGACTGGCTCATGCTCATCTCCACTTGCTGACACCCAATTTGGCGCCGCCTTTCAGCCCAGCCTTCACGCGACTCGAGGCGCCGTTGTTCAATGGCAGCCGTCTTGACATGGCGGCCCCTGGTTTGCAAACCCGGTTGTAGGGCCGACTTGCCAAATCCGGGGCCGAAATCCACTGTCCACACGACAACAGTTTTAAGTGGCGAACTTAACCGGGTTATGGCGCGGCAATTGGGCCGCTACGCCCGCGCGGATTGGCACTCCAAACCCGCAAACGGCCCGGTATATGTGACGACGTCCGAACTCAGAGATTTGTTAGCCGCAAGGACTTAGCGACCGATGACCGAGCCGGCCCCAGATACGATTCCAGACACGAGCCTCGCGAGTGGATTTCCGGCGGCCAAGTACG
>JANNSR010000086.1:0-16225 GCA_031402935.1 Hyphomicrobium sp.
GCGCCGTTTGACGGCAGCCACATCTTGCTCCTCGGCCCGCCCGGCACCGGACGTCGCGACGAGGCGTTGCGAACGGCAACGGGGCTGGCGCGCGCCATGAAGGCACCGGACGATTGGGTCTATGCCGTCAGCGCCGATACCGCCGGTACGCTGCGCCCGTTCGCCGTGCCGCACGGAGAAGGCGCGAGGTTGGCACGCGATGCCAACGCGGCGCTTGCAATCTCAGCGGCCATGCTCGAACGGCTGATCGTCAGCGACGATCACAGAATTAGCCTCGACAGTCTTGAAGAAGACAATCGCCATCGCTCGGATCGCGTCTTCGATAACTTGAAGCGCCGCGCCGAAGGCCAGAACATCGCGCTGATCAAAACAATGGACGGATTTGCACTGGCACCGATGCACGATGGACGCGTCGTGCGCTCCGACGTTTTCCGCGCTTTACCGGAAGCTTTGCAGCGCGATGTCGAAGCCAAAATTTCCAGTCTTGAAACGGAATTGCAGGCGCTTGTCGCAGCTGCCCCCGAAATCGAGATGGACGCTTATCATAAAGTCGCAGCTCTCAACCGGCAGGTCGCAACGCGCGCCGTGAAGCCGAACATCGCAACGCTGCGCGCCGCTTATGCCGGCATGGACGCAGCGACGGGGCCGATCGATTTGCTCGAGTCGCAGTTCATCGCCCGCGCCAGTGACGCGATCCGGCAGAACACGAGCGCGCCATTCAATCCGGGGCGAATGTTCTATGCCGTCAATGCCGCGCCGTCGCCGTCGCAGGAAACGCCGGGCGGGCCGGCGATCCTGGCGCGCAACGTAACGCCCGCCGATCTGTGCGGTGAAATCGGCCATGATGCGACGGGCGCGATCGCGCTGCGCAGCGGCCACTTGCTGCGCGCCAATGGCGGGTACCTGCTGATCGAAGCGTGGCGTCTGGCAACCGACCCGCGCAATTGGGCAGCACTGAGTGCAGCACTTGAATCGCGCACCGTTACGCCGGAACGGGCACCGGGCCTCGCCATTACAACAGCGCCGGTGCCGCTGTCGGTCAAGGTCGTGCTGATCGCCGACGCCGCGTCGTGGGCTAAACTTGAGACCATCGATCCTGGTATCGGCCAGCATTTCCCAACCACCGTGGCATTTGAGGCGGACCGGGCCAACGCATGATCGCGCATGTTGCCGAAGTCTCGGAACAAAGCGGGCGCATCGTCGTTTGGCTCGATCCGCAGTCGTCCGTTGTGCCGGCTTCTCTGAATGTATCATCGCGCATTGCCAGCGCTTATGGCGCGCGGCTGGAGACACTTGTTGTCGGCGGTATCGATCTCTCGGAGGCCGGCGGACTTCCGATCCGGCGGGTCGGCCAGGATGGCACGTCAACGGCGGCGTTCGGCGTCACGAATGCCGCCAAACTTTTAACCGACCGCCACCGCCGGGCCGCAGACCGCATGGGTGCAGCGCTGCACGTCCCGGTCACGCATACCGGCGCGTCCGGCGACGCGCTCGACCGGCTGGCGGACATGTGCAGCGCCGAGGGGCCGTGGAACCTCATCGCGCTGACACGAGCTCCAACAGCGGAACTGGGGCCCGTCATCAGCGATATTCTCGCCAACGTCAGCGGCGTGACCGGTGTGATCGTCGGCGGACGGGACGCGCAAGCACGTTCCGACGATATTCTATTGGCCATCGAGGATGCCGAGCGCATGCCGTCGATGCTGCGTGCTGCCGAACGGTTGATCACCGGCAATGGCCGTATCCGCGTGATGCTCGTTGCCGTAACGGCGGCGCAACATCGCGAGATCGACACCCTCGCGCGGTTGGCGGCGCAGGGCAACGCACGCTTGGTATTCGATGCTGCGGGCCCGACGCATGGCGTTGATGGGGCGCTGGACGATCGTATTTTCAAAGCGCGTGCCGGGCTTGTCATTGCCCGCTTCGGCGGCACGCTAATGGCCCATGGCCGCGCCTTAGCGCGCACGATGGCACTGGCGCATGCGCCATTTCTGCTGGTGCGGTAACGCCGCCTAACGGCGGTTGCGCATCGCCCGCAGCAAGCGCTGGATCTCGCGATCGCCGCCGTCGCCGTCGCGCTCGATGTTCTCGAGGACTTCGCGGATAGCCGTCTCAGCCTCACGCATTTCGTCCGGCGTTGGCGCGCGATTTGTGGCCGGTACTGCCGGCAATCCAGGTGCGCCGCTACCGCCGGAACCGGCCTCTTCGGCAGGCGGCACGACGACCGGCACCGAGCGCTCGGCCGTGCTTTCGACCGAAATGTCGAGCACGGCGATCCCCACAATGCCGGCGGCCGTCGTTGCAATCGAATCCTTGACACGCACGGTGACCGCGACATCGTTCGGTGCAATCACAACTTCATAAGGCGGCAGCTTGCGGTCCTGGCGCGTGTTGGCTTTGAGATATGCGGCGATTGTTTCGCCGATCGCCTCGTGCGCCGACCCCAGCATTGCGGCGCCGGCGCCGGCAGCAGAATCGGCAGCCGCTTGCAACTTGCCGCGCGCATAGTAGGCGCGGCCCATGTCGATGGCCGTGAACGTCAACGCCAGCAGCGGCATGACCATTAGCGCAAACAGAACCGCCGTCACGCCGCGTTCGTCGCGGCGGAACGATGGTTTGGCCGTGTTCTCATAGGCGCGTGCCATGGCGCGCGGCCTCCCGCTGCTCGAGCTAGCTTTAGGAGTCGCATGGGATGGCAAACAATATGTTGCTAGACTGGCGGCAGCGAGGCCTACGGGGGGGATGCCGCACGACGTCGTTAACAGAGCGCTGCAGGTTGTGCGGAAGTGACGACCGCAGTCACCTCAGACGGGGTTGAAAAACGCCGGCCCTGTGCCGACGATTTGAGCATCGGTTTTGCCGATGGCGTTGAGATCGCGACCCTCGTAGTCGATCGCAAGCAGGACGGCACGGATGGACTCGAGGCGAGCGCGGCGCTGATCGTTGGCGCGCACGACGAGCCAGGGCGCGATCGTCGTGTGGGTGAAGCGGAACATATCGACCTGGGCCTGCGAATAGGCATCATACTTTTCCAGCGCCGCGATGTCGATCGGCGACAGCTTCCACTGCTTCAACGGATTTTGGCTGCGCTCGTGGAAGCGCTTCAATTGCATGTCGCGGCCGATCGACAGGTAGAACTTGAACAGCTTGATGCCGTCGCGCACCAGCAGGCCCTCGAACTCGGGCGCCTCGCGCAGAAATGTTGCGAGCTGATCGGCATCGCAAAAGCCCATGACGCGTTCGACGCCGGCGCGGTTGTACCAAGAGCGGTCGAACAACACGATCTCGCCGGCCGTCGGCAAATGCGCAGCATAGCGCTGGAAATAGAGTTGTCCGCGCTCGGTTTCCGTCGGCTTGGTCAGCGCCACACTGCGGGCATTGCGCGGGTTCAAGTATTCGGTGAAGGCCTTGATACAGGTGCCTTTGCCGGCGCCGTCGCGGCCTTCGTAGATGATCAGGATGCGGCCGCGGGTCTTGAGGTTGTGGGCTTGCAGCTTGCACAGCTCGATTTGCAGCGCCTGCAGGTCTTCCTCGAAGGCTTCGCGTTTGAGCTTTTTGTCATATGGGTATCCACCCGACGTCATAGCGGCGGCCTCGATGGCCTCGGGCAGCTTTGGGTTATCGAGGGAAAATCCTTTTGGCAGCGTCGAGGGCGGTTTGGCAGACGTCGCTGCAGGGACAACCGGAGCTGCTGACTTGGCTTCGGGCGCAGCTTTGCCCGCACCCTTGCCCTTGTCCTTGTTTTTTTCTTTGTCTTTCGCCATTGCGCACTCCAACGAGGCTGCCCGATACGAGCGACCTTAACATAAGTCGCGCATCGCGGACTCGCGCGGCGGACCGCTTCGTTAATGCGCACCGGCAGGCCACAAAAAAAGAGCCAGCAGTCCCGCAACTGCTGGCTCTTCCCCCATGGTACCGGGAACCCCCACCCGGCAAACTGTCAAAAACTCAAGCGCGCTCCTTCTCGACCGGCGCGGCGATAACCGGCATCGGCACCTCGATCTCGGGACGGTCGCGGCGGCGCGGCACGGACGGTTGGAAAGCGCGTCGCGCATGAACTTCGCAATAGGGAAGTCCGGGCACCTTGGTCTTGCCGCAGAAATGGAAGTCGGCGAGTTGCGGATCGCCGATCGGCCAGCGGCAACTGCATTCGGTGAGCGTTTGAATGGATTTGCGCTCGGCGAGCGGGATAATGAGTTCCTCCGCCGGCGGCACATAGACATCGCCGTCGCCATAGAGGGCGCGGACGGCTGGGTTTCCGCTTGTTGCGAAACGTGGCTTGACCACCCGTTTCGGGTTGGCCATGCGGGCGCGCGGGCGATGCGTTTTCATCCGCGACGTCGTTGCCCGGCCCGACAGGCCGAGGCGGTGAACCTTGCCTATTACGGCGTTGCGGGTCACGCTGCCAAGGCGGCCGGCTATCTGGCTGGCGCTAAGGCCTTCCGACCAGAGCTTCTTCAAAAGCTCTACCCGATCATCAGTCCATGACATGCGTCGATCGCTCCCTGTCGAGCCGCGTTAGCGGCGGTGCACCCCCCGGTGCCCGCTTTCAAACGGCCGCGAACGAACCAACGCCCCAACGCACGCGCGCAAAAACGCGACGCGGCGGCGAGGGATGAACGATCCCGACCGGGTAGTGACGCAGGAACTTGATTGAGACGCTGAACTGAACGTGCCGGATAAGACGCGGGCGGCTCGAAACGCGAGCGCCCAGGGCACGGTTGGACCTACTCTTCGAAGACAGGGGGCGCGACTGCACCGCCACATCTCGTGGGCCAACGAGGGGACGTTACAACATGCTGAATCCCGCCTACAAGCCGAGGCTGATCAGGCCTGGCCATTGACAGGGAGACGTTGCGGCTCAGCAACAGATTGATTCGCAACCGTGGATATCTCTGGGATAGGCGGCGACCTGACACGCCTTGCAACCGCTGGCAGGTGGCAAACGCCAAGCATTGAAAACACGAGGCTTGGCAAGCCTACGCTCGTTGACAGGGTGCACCCCCGCAGCTATCAACAGTTGTAGCAAGGCCGCCGGGATTGGGCGGCTTTTTGAGTTTTTGCACGAGGACTGACGGTCGAATGTCCGGGTCGCCCGCGGCGGTTGGCAAAAAAGCCGGCGCCGCTCCTCCCCCGAAGGGCAGAGCCTCCGACGCCGTGATGGGCACATATGCTCGTCAGGATATCGTCTTTGTGCGCGGCGAGGGCGCCTGGCTGACGGACGCGTCGGGTGCCCGCTATCTCGATTTTGGGTCGGGCGTCGCGGTGAATTCCTTAGGGCACGCCCACCCGCGTTTGGTCGCGGCCTTGAAAGAGCAGGCCGACAAACTCTGGCACACGTCGAACTTGTATCGTGTCGAGGGCCAGGAGCGTGTTGCCGAACGGCTGACCGAAATCACGTTCGCTGAGCGGGTGTTCTTCTGCAATTCGGGCGCGGAAGCGTGCGAAGGCGCGATCAAGCTGGCGCGGCGCTATCATTTCGTCTCGGGGCATCCTCAGCGCAACCGCATCATCACGTTCAAGGGCGCGTTCCATGGCCGGACGCTGGCGACGCTCGCGGCCGCCGGCAATGAGAAATATCTCGAAGGCTTCGGGCCCGACATGGGCGGCTTTGAGTCAATTGAATTTGGGGATCACGCGGCACTTGAAGCGGCGATTGGCCCAGAGACCGCAGCCATTCTGATTGAGCCGATCCAAGGCGAGGGCGGCGTGCGCACCGTGCCGCCGCAATGCCTAGTTGGCTTGCGCGAACTTTGCGACAAGCACGGACTGTTGCTGATCTTTGACGAAGTACAATGCGGCGTCGGCCGCACCGGCAAATTGTTCGCGCACGAATGGGCGGGCATCACACCCGACATCATGGCAGTTGCCAAGGGTCTTGGCGGCGGCTTCCCTGTTGGCGCCATATTGGCGACGGCGGACGCCGCGAAGGGCATGACGCCGGGCACGCACGGCTCGACGTTCGGCGGCAATCCGCTTGCCATGGCGGTCGCTGGCACGGTTCTCGACGTCGTCACCGAGCCAGGCTTTCTCGATGCCGTGACGATGAAGGCGCTGCGCTTGAAGCAGGGCATGGCGCGCCTGAAGGATCAGTTTCCAAACATCGTCGAAGACGTGCGCGGGGTTGGCCTTTTGGCCGGCATCAAACTCAAAGCCGGTACGGCACCCGCCGATGTCGTCAAGGCGGCACTGGCTGAGAAACTGCTGCTCGTCGGCGCCGGCGACAATACGGTGCGCGTGCTGCCGCCGCTGAATGTCGTCGACGAAGACATATCGATTGGCATAGAGCGGCTTGCAAAAGCCTTGCAGCGCGTCGCCAAATCCCAATCTGTAAAATCATAGAAGAGAGCTGAAAGCGAGCTCCGGAACGATGGCCATGAAATCCAGCCCGAGACATTTTCTCGATATCAGAGATTTGGACGCCAAGACGCTGCGCCGCATCATCGATGCCGCGCACGCGATGAAGAAGGCCGGTAAGCGCGTGCCAGCCGGTCTTAGACCAAAGGGCATGGAGGACATGGTGCTCGTGATGGTGTTCGAGAAGCCATCGACGCGGACGCGCGTGTCGTTCGATGTTGCTATGCGCCAGCTTGGCGGCAGCGCGCTATCGCTGAACCATACCGACCTGCAATTGGGGCGCGGCGAATCCGTTGCCGATACGGCGCGTGTCATCTCTCGCTACGCCAGCGGCATCATGATCCGCGCCAACACGCATGCGACGCTGCTGGACCTGGCAGCAAATGCGACGATCCCGGTCATCAACGGTCTGACCGACAAAAGCCACCCGTGCCAGGTCATGGCCGACGTGATGACGTTTGAAGAGCACCTTGGTCCCATCAAAGGCAAGACCGTCGCCTGGGTGGGCGACGGCAACAACGTCGCCGTGTCGTGGATGCACGCGGCCGTGCGCTTCGGCTTCACGCTGCGGCTGGCGTGTCCGAAATCGCTGTATCCGGAAGACGCGGCCATGGATTGGGCGCGAGCTGAAAAAGGCGCTATCCAGCTCGGTGACGATCCCGACAAGGCGGTGCGCGGCGCCGACTGCGTCGTGACCGATACCTGGGTGTCGATGGGCCAATCGGACACGGCGCGGCGCAAAAAAACGTTGGCGCCCTTTGCCGTCGACGCGAAGCTGATGAGCAAAGCCGCGAGGGGCGCGATTTTTATGCACTGCCTGCCGGCCTATCGCGGGCACGAAGTTTCGCAAGACGTGCTCGAAGGTCCGCAATCGGTTGTCTTTGACGAAGCCGAGAATCGCTTGCACGCGCAAAAGGCCATTCTCGCTTGGTGCTTCGGAGCCTAATCGCCATGCCTGGATCAACATGACGGGCCGGGGACAGGCAGCGCGCGACCCGGCAATTCCAGCCGACGATGCCGTCGTTGTTTTTCGCACGCTCAAATCCGGCGTGCGCGGCAGGCTGGTCCGTCTAGGCGGCACACTCGATGGCATCTTGACCCGGCACACCTTGCCAGAGGCGGCAAGCGAAGTTCTCGGCGAAGCCTTGGCGCTGGTCGCTCTGCTCGGATCGGCATTGCCGGCCCAGGGCGGCAAGATCATTCTGCAAACGCGAACCAATGGTGCCGTGTCGCTGCTCGTCGCTGATTGCGAAGCATCGGGGCGGCTTAGGGGGTACGCGCGCTACGACGCGGAGCGTCTCATTGGTCTGGCGGCGAGAGACGACAAGCTCGACGCCGGTCACGTGATGGGCGACGGCCACTTGGCGATCACGATCGATCAGGGTGACGTCACTGAGCGCTATCAGAGTATCGTTGCACTCGACGGCGCGCCCCTGGCGACGGCTGCGTGTTCCTATTTTGAGAATCGCGAAGGCCTGCCGACATTTCTCAAGCTTTCCGTTGCCCGGCATTTCGTCAGCGCGCGAAGCGGTGCCAGCGGCGGCGCCGACGCAGCAACGTGGCACTGGCGGGCGGGCGGACTGATGATGCAAGCGGTGACTACGGCACCGGACGAGAGCTCAATCAATACGCTTGAAGACTGGACCCGCGTGCGGCTGCTGTCGTCAACCGTCGAGGACCACGAACTGCTGGACCCGTCGCTGACGCCCGAGGCGCTGCTTCTCAGGCTTTTTCACGAAGAGGGCGTCGTCGTTGACCGGGTGCAGCCGCTGTCGAACACCTGCAGTTGTTCGCGCGACAAGGTGCGAAGCGTGCTTGCCAGCTTCGGGACAAAGGAAGTCGAGGACATGCGCGGCGACGAGGGCAATATCCTGGTGACATGCGAGTTCTGCGCCGCGCTATATACTTTCGCGATTGATGAGATCGGCGCGAGTCCTGAAGTGTCGGGCGAATAGAAATGTTGCGGCTTAGCGGCCGCCCTTCGCTGCTGCGGTGGCCGCGTCTTGCGCGTCGCGCGGATCGGCCTCATTCTTTTTGCCCGAGACGTCGTATTCGGTCTTAGAGCGGGCGCCAGCAATTTGCGCGCCGTTCAGCGCGCACGTGTTGCCGGTGTCCATCAACTTGAAGGCCGGGTTCGGCTTATCGACCATTTCGGTGCGCAGCACTTTACCGTCGCCGTTACCATCGAAGTACGAAAGGCCCGCAGTTTCAAACATGCGATCGGTCGCGACGATGCGGCCCCATTCGGTTGCATCGACGGCTTCGTCGCGGTTGGCATCGGCACCGTTGAAGAGTTCCGTCGCGTAGGCTTTCCATTCGTCGCAGGTGACGGAGTTGTCGCGGTTGCGGTCCCAGCTGCCTGCCGCCATCAGGAATACGCGGTCGGACTCCGAAATCGATTTCGAGCCCGTTGCGATCGAGCCGATGGAGCTCAGCGGAGACGACGAACAGGCGCCAAGCATCACGGCGAGCGTGGCGGCGGCGATGGCAGTAGCGCGCGGAAACATGTGCGGTTTATCCTTCGGCGAGTGGCGCGGCATTATGAGTCGGGTAGGCTAGGCGTAGTCCCGAATTGCGGCCAAACACACGGCATGAGACGCAATTGCGCGGGGACGACCGTATTCCCGGCGCCAACTGTCGCATAGACGTCACACACACCAATGATCGTCAAGCGATTGAAATGGTTTCCGGCCCGGGTCATAGCTGCCGCGAACCTAAAACAATGTGAGACCGGAATATGCGCAACGTTCTCATTCTATGCACCGCCAACTCGGCGAGATCTATTCTGGCTGAGGCCATCCTGAACAAGGTTGGCGAGGGGCGATTCCGGGCATATTCGGCTGGCAGTCATCCGCGCGGCGTGCCGAACCCGCGCGCGATCGAACTGCTGTCCGAACTTGGTTACGAGACTAACGGATTACGCTCAAAATCCTGGGATGAATTCGCCGGCGACGACGCGCCGAAGATCGATGTCGTGATTACCGTATGCGATGCGGCGGCGGGGGAAGCCTGCCCGTTGTGGCCCGGCGCACCGCTCAAAGCCCATTGGGGCATTCCGGACCCGGCTGGTGTTCCAGGTGGCGTCAATGCCGAACGGGCGGCATTTCGCGTGGCGCACGACCGGCTCTTGGCGCGAATGACGGCACTCGTGGCGTTGCCGGTCGAGACCATGAAACACGACGAGCTGCGCGTTCGACTTTTGGAGATCGCCAAGCTGGAAGGCGCGACGGACGCGGCACAGGGGACGTTTTAGCATCATGACAACACAGGATTTGACGCGCCGCTTCGCCGCGGAATTCATCGGCACGGCGTTTCTGCTGATGGCGGTAGTTGGTTCCGGCATCATGGCTGCGAAACTATCGGGCGGGAACACAGGCCTCGCGCTGCTCTGCAACGCGATTCCCACGGGCGCGGCACTGTTCGTGCTGATCACGATTTTTGGACCCGTCTCGGGCGCGCATTTCAATCCGGCGGTGACGGCTGTGATGCGCGTGAGGGGCGATATCGCAAGCGGCGATGCGATCGGCTACGCGGTGGCACAGGTCGCGGGCGGGCTTGTTGGCGTTGTGGCGGCACACGTGATGTTCGAACTCCCCATACTGCAAGCCTCGACAACGGTGCGTACTGGCGCCGGTCAATGGACGGCCGAGGCTATTGCCGCTTTCGGCCTGATCCTGACGATACTTGGCACAGTGCGGTTCCAGCCCGGCAGCGTCGCGACCGCCGTTGGCTTGTATATTCTATCGGCGTATTGGTTCACGGCCTCGACGTCGTTCGCCAATCCGGCGGTGACGATTGCGCGGGCCTTTACGGACACGTTTACCGGTATTGCGCCGGGGGATGTGGCGGCATTCATCGCCGCGCAATTGGCAGGTGCGTTCGCTGGCATGGCCGTTGGCGATTGGCTGTTCGAAAAACGCTAAGACGACGCCTCGGCCCAGTCGCCGAGCTTTGAGAGAAACGCCATGCACTTGCCGAGTTCGCTGGTCGCGATCCACTCGTTGGCGGTGTGCGCTTGGGCGATGTCGCCCGGGCCGCAGACGATGGATGGGCTGCCGGCATCCTGAAACAAGCCGGCTTCGGTGGCATAAGAGACGGTGTGGGTTTCGTTCTGGCCGGTCAACTTGAGGGCCAGCGCCGCGACTTCCGATTTGGTATCGGCTGAGAAGGGCGGCACGGAATTTCCGCGCGTGATCGTGATATCTGCTTCCGGCGCGACGCGGCGCATGGCCGGCAGGCACAGCTTGTCGGCGAATGCCTGCAAGCGGCGCTCGATGCCGTCGATATCGACGCCGGGAAGCGCGCGGACTTCGAAGCCGAAGCGGCACGACACCGGAATGATGTTTGCGGCCGTGCCGCCGTCAAACTTCGTCACCTGCAGCGTCGCGTAAGGCGGCTCGAAACGGTCGTTGCGCGATGAAATTTTGAGATCGGCTTCGATGCGCTCGAGTTCGCCGATTAAACGCGTCGCGTACGTGATGGCGTTGACTCCGAGATGCGCCATGCTCGAATGGGCGGCTCGGCCCAAGACCTCGACTTGCCAGCGTACGGGGCCTTTGTGCGCATCGACGACCTGCATCGAGGTCGGTTCGCCGACAATGACGAGGCGCGGTTTGGGAAGCGTCTTGCCGAATTGCGAGATCATCGGGCGGACGCCGAGGCAACCGATTTCCTCGTCGTACGAAAAAACGAGGTGGATCGGTGTGCGCAAAGTGCGGCGCTTGAAATCCGGCACGGCCGCTAGAACGGCAGCCAGAAAACCTTTCATGTCGGATGAGCCGCGGCCATAAAGCTTGCCGTCTTCAATGCGCAGCGTAAACGGATCGCTATCCCAGGCTTGGCCATCGACAGGCACGACGTCGGTATGGCCGGACAGCGCAACGCCGCCATGCGCGTCAGGTCCGATTGTCGCGAACAGGCTGGCTTTCTCGCCATCCGCCGTCGTGACGCGGTAAGACACCACACCGTGCTGGAGCAGGTAGTCTTCGACGAAGGCGATAAGCGCCATGTTGCTTTTGTGGCTCGTCGTGTCGAAGGCAACGAGACGGGCGAGCAATTCAATCGGCGTATAGTGAGGGCCGGTCATGTGTCGTCGATTCCTTAGCCCGCAGCGCGCCTAGTTCATGCTGCGCTGCGCGTACGGGCTGTCGAGCGAGAAGGCGGGGATCGCAACGTCGAACAGCTTTCCGGCTTCATCCGTCATTTGGTAGCTGCCGACCATAATGCCTTGCGGCGTCTTGAGCGGGCAACCCGACGTGTACTGGAACGACCCACCCGGCGGGATCACAGGCGTCTGGCCGACAACACCCGGCCCGCGCACTTCTTCCGTGCGGCCCAGCGCGTCGGTGATGCGCCAAGTGCGGGTTTTGAGCTGCACAGGCTCTTTGCCATCGTTGTTGATATGCACCGCATAGGACCAGACGAAATGACTGTCTTCAGGTGACGACTGGTTGTCCATGTACTTCGGCTCGACGCGAATCCGGATGCCACGCGTGACCGCTTCATACATATGGTCGCCGGCGCTCTTCAATGTCTTCTTCTTCGCCACGGATTGAATACTCTTGGTCATTGCGCATGCCGCCTTGTCGAACTCATCCTGCCGCTATCGCCAGCGCGTTTGTCAGATCATCGGCCAGATCGTCCGCCGCCTCAAGGCCAACCGACAGGCGGATCATGCCATCGGAGATGCCAAGCTCGGCACGTTGAGCGGCGGTAAGCTTAAAGTGCGTCGTTGTCGCCGGGTGCGTGACCAGGCTTTTGGCGTCGCCGAGGTTGTTGGAAATGAGAATGAGCCGCAGTGCGTTGAGGCAGCGGAACGCCGCAGCCTTGCCGCCCGGCAGCTCGAACGCGATCATCTGGCCGCCGCCGGGCATCTGGGCCTTGGCGAGGGCTGCCTGCGGGTGGTCGGCGCGACCGGGATACAAGACGCGGCTGACGGTCTTGTGCGCTGCCAAAAAGTCAGCGATTTTCGCTGCTGTTTCGCATTGCGCCTTGACCCGGATGGGCAGCGTTTCAAGGCCCTTGAGCATAACCCAGGCGTTGAACGGGCTCATCGACGGTCCGGTTTGGCGGACCCAGTCCTGCAGATACTTGGTCACGAAACCGGTCGATGCCAGCACCGCGCCGCCGAGACAGCGGCCCTGACCGTCGATGTGCTTGGTCGTCGAATAGACGACGATGTCGGCGCCGAGCGCCATCGGCCGTTGCAGCATCGGCGTCGCAAACACGTTGTCAACGATCGACAGAACGCCGTTGTCGCGCGCGATTTTGCAAACGGCCGCGATATCGACGAGTTCGAGATTCGGGTTAGACGGCGTCTCGAAAAAGAACATCTTGGTGTTGGGCTGGATCGCCTTGCGCCAGGCGTCGAGATCCTTGCCATCGACAAGCGTGCAGGCGATGCCAAAGCGCGGACACAGTGTCTCAACGATGTAGCGGCACGAGCCGAACAGCGCGCGGCCAGCGACGATGTGATCGCCGGTCTTGACGTAACTCAGGATCGAGGCGGTGACGGCGGCCATGCCGGTTGCGGTCGCACGGCAGTCCTCGGCGCCTTCGAGCAGTTTCAGGCGATCTTCAAACATCGATACGGTCGGATTGCCGAAGCGCGAATACTGGTAGCCCGGGTCTTCCTGTTTGAAGCGGGCTTCGGCCTGCTCGGCGCTTTCGTAGACATAGCCTTGCGTCAGAAACATCGCTTCGGATGTTTCGCCGAACTGCGAGCGTACAATGCCGCCATGCACGAGTTCAGTCTCGGGCCGCCACTTACGTTTGCCGGGCTTTTTCGCGTCGTTCGCCATGCGATTGCCGTGCCTCATCCGCCAATAAAAAAACCCGGCTTCCTAGAGCCGGACGGGAAACCGGGCGCGGAAAACCGGGGGCGCACTCGGCCTCTTTAGCGATTTATTTTACGTGGCTGCAAGCCGGCCGGCCAAAGATCCACGAGGTCTGGATCGGGGATTACCGCCCGTGCCCCTTGGCGTCAAGGGTGGCATCCGTTAGAGCGGGTTTAGGCAAGGAACCACAATGTCCAAGGCTTCAGTCAAGAAAGCTGCGTCAGCGCGTCCGTTGGCGACGCCCGGTATCCTTCCGTCGCAGGCAATCGCGCGCCTGATCGAGGCCGGCGGGATCGCGCTCGCAGAACCGGCGACCGAGACGCAATTGCAGCCGGCTAGCCTCGATTTGCGCTTGGGCGCCGTTGCCTATCGTGTCCGCGCCAGCTTTCTGCCGCAGCCCGGAACGCGCGTGCAAGGCAAACTCGACGACCTCGCGCTGCACACCATCAGCCTGAGCCAGGGCGCGGTGCTTGAGACAGGCTGCGTTTACATCGTGCCACTGCTGGAAAGTTTGGCGCTGCCGGACGGCATCGAAGCCTCGGCCAATCCCAAAAGCTCGACCGGCCGTCTCGACGTGTTCACGCGCGTCATCGCCGATGGCGTTGCGGCGTTCGATCAGGTGCCGGCAGGGTACAAGGGCCCGCTGTTTGCTGAGATTTGCCCGCAGACGTTCCCGATCGTCGTGCGCAAGGGTTCGCGGCTGTCGCAGATCCGCTTCCGCGTTGGCACGGCGGCCGACAGCGACGTGCAGTTGAAAGAGTTGCACTTGCGCGAAATGCTGGTCTCGGGAACCGATCCCGACATCGCCGGCGGCATCGCGCTCTCAGTCGATCTCAAGGGCGACGGCAAGGGCTTGATCGGCTATCGCGCCCGGCGCCACACCGGCGTCGTCGACGTCGATAAACCGGGCAGCTGCCCGGTCGAGGACTACTGGGACCCAATCCATGTCCGCGATAAGCACCGGCTCATCCTCGACCCCGATCAGTTCTATATTCTCGCCTCTAAGGAAGCCGTGCACGTGCCGCCGACGCACGCCGCCGAGATGGTGCCGTTCAACCCGCTGGTCGGCGAATTCCGCGTCCACTATGCGGGCTTCATGGACCCAGGCTTCGGCCATGCAGCGGCTGGCGGCCACGGCTCGCGCGTCGTACTCGAGGTCCGCTCACACAAGGTGCCGTTTATCCTTGAGCATGGGCAGATCATCGGCCGGCTGATTTACGAGCGCATGACCGAGACGCCAGAGATCATTTACGGCCGCGATCTCAAGTCGAACTACCAGGGCCAGGGACTGAAGCTGTCGAAGCATTTCAGGTAGTTCGCCGCCAAACCTGAGAAAAACACAGCGTCTGCGGGGAAAAGTGCGGGTTTTCCAGTCACAAATCAGCTGTTTTCCGGAACCCTGCACAAAAATACCAACAAAACGCGGGTTTTTTGGCGCGCGATATGTATTGTCCGTTCCATCTTTCGATTCGTAAGAGGGACTGACAATGGCCAAAGCACCTGCCGCCAAAGCGGCCGCGAAGATGGAAACCGTAACGCTAAAGCACATCGCCGCTGCACTCGCAGAGACGCACGAAATTCCGAAGAAGCAGTCGATCGCACTCCTCGAAGACCTGGTCGCGACGATCGGCAAGCACCTCAAGAAGGGCGCGCGTATCCGCATCGGCGGTCTCGGCGTTCTGGTTGTCCGCAAGCGCCCGGCGCGCATGGGCCGCAACCCGGCAACGGGCGAAGCCATCAAGATCAAGGCGTCGAAGAAGATCGCCTTCCGCGCCGCCAAAGAACTCAAGGAAATGATGTAGGCAGCCACACTGCTTGCACGACGAAAAAGCCGCCCCGATGGGCGGCTTTTTTATTTACCCACTCGCGAAATAGTTGCCGATGAAGCGGCCGTAGATGTCGGTCAAGGCTTCGAGATCGGCAACGCTGGTGTGCTCATCGACCTGATGGATCGTGGCGTTGACGAGGCCGAATTCGACAACCGGGCAATAGTCCTTGATGAAGCGCGCGTCCGACGTGCCACCGCCCGTCGTCAATTCGGGTATGCGCCCCGTCACCGACTTGACGGCGTCTTTCAATGTCGAGACCAGCGGACCGGGTTTGGTCAGGAACACGTCGCCGGTTCCAGAAAACGTCAAATCAAAGCGCGCGCCGAGCTCTGCCGCGGCCTCTGCAGCCGTCTCGCGCACCCAGGCTTCGATTTTTAGCCGGGTCCAGACGTCATTGTAGCGGATGTTGAGTTTGGCCGTGGCGTGGGCCGGAATGACGTTTGATGCTGTGTTTGGCACCGAGATCACCGTCACCTGTAGATTAGACGGCTGAAAATTAGCGGTGCCGTCGTCGAGTTTCGCGGACGACAGCCGGTCGATCATGCGCGCGAGTTTCGGCACCGGATTGTCGGCGATGTTCGGATAGGCCGCGTGACCTTGCTTGCCGTGAACGATCAAATCGGCATTGAGCGATCCGCGCCGCCCGATCTTGATTTCATCCCCCAGCGCCTTCGGGTTCGACGGTTCGCCGACAAGGCAGGCGTCAATGACTTCATCGCGTGCCTTCATCCATTGCAGAACTTTGACCGTGCCATTGATCGACGGGCCCTCTTCGTCGCCCGTAATCAGGAACGACAGCGAGCCGCGCTGCAAGCCGTTGTGCTTGGTGATGTGCCGCAGCGCCGCCGCCGCGAACGCCGCAACGCAGCCTTTCATATCGACCGCGCCGCGGCCGTAGAGCTTGCCGTCGCGGATGTCGCCGGCGAACGGCGGCGATGTCCACGCTGCTTCGTCTCCAACCGGCACGACATCTGTATGTCCGGCGAAACACAGGTGTGGGCGGCCGGTGCCGAGCCGCGCGTAAAGATTATCGACGTCGGGCGTTCCGGGCTCGGTGAACAGCATGCGATGGCAGACGAAGCCGACCGGCTCCAAAATGTTCTGCAGCAACGTCAGCGCACCACCTTCGTGCGGGGTTACGCTTTCGCAGTGGATCAGCGCTTGCGTGAGAGCAACGGGGTCGGTTGGGTTCAAGGTCATGCT
>JANNSR010000087.1:0-1915 GCA_031402935.1 Hyphomicrobium sp.
CGACGGCACTGCTGAGGAGAGTGTTTTGGGAATTTCAGCGTCGAGGCGTGAAGCACGTCGATTTGAAAGTTCAGGCGGACAATCCTACGGGAGCAGTCCGCTTGTATAAAGAACTAGGAATGCGAGAAGTAACGCTCGACGGGTCGTGAGGGCTTAGCCCGGATCATGCATCAAGCATGAAGAAAAGTCGTCTGGCTGTGGCGCAAGGCGCTGAGATCGCGTAGCAAATCGGTGTCTAGTCGACGTGCTGCGTTCAGCCACCGAGCGCCACAGCCATGATGAACGCTACGCCGCTTCCCTTCGATCTGCCAGCCGTGGCGCGTAAGAAACTCACAGTCGATTTCGACGGCGGCAATCAGTCTTCCGATGCGGGGCTGCTGCTGCTGCGCGGCGCCGAGAAGAAGATCGGTGTGTGTGCGCGGCTTGGCCGGGCCATGCGCGATCGCCGCGATCCGGCTCGGGTCCGCCACGCCATGTTCGAACTCGTCAGCGCGCGCGTGCTGGCGATCGCCTGCGGTTACCAAGACGGCAACGATCTCGACCAGTTGCGTCACGATCCGGCCCTGAAAATGGCCGTCGGCCGCTGCCCCGAAACCGGCGAGAGCCTCGCCTCGCAGTCGACCATCAGCCGCTTCGAGAACGCGCCGACGAAAACGGATGCGGCGCGTCTGGCCGCGGCTCTGGTCGACCAATTCACGGCGCGCGTGACGCCGGCCCACCGCGATATCTTCGACATCGACGATACGTTCAATGCCGCGCACGGCGGCCAGCAGATGACGTTCTGGAATGCACATCACGACGAGCGCGGCTTCGCGCCGATGCATGTCTATCATGCCGGTACGGGCTTGCCTGTCGCGGCGATCCTGCGGCCGGCGAAAACGCCGAATGGTCGCGAGGTCTGCACCGTGATCAAGCATCTGACGAAGCGCATTCTGAAGGCGTGGAAAAAGGCGAACATTGTCTGGCGTGGGGATAGCCATTATGGCCGCGCCGAAGCGATGGATTGGTGCGACGAGAACGGCGTCGGCTACATCTTCGGCTTCGCCGGCAACAGCGTTCTCGGTGCCATGGTCGCGGAGACGGCGGACCACCTGCGCTTCTGGCATGCACTCTCGGAGGCGCCGAAGTTGCGCTGCTACAAGGCGCTCGAATACAAGGCGGGCAGCTGGTCGACGCCGCGCCGCGTGATCGCACGCATCGAGGTCTCGCTGCAGCCTGCGCCGACGGACACGGACCGACAAGCCGTGCGCCAGGAGGTCGACATTCGTTACGTCGTGACCTCGCTCGATGGCGATCCGGAACGCCTCTACGAAGGCGTCTACTGTCAGCGCGGACAGGCGGAAAACCTGATCAAGTTGCACAAGGCGCAACTCGCGTCCGATCGCACGTCGTGTCATTCGGCGACGGCCAATCAGGTGCGCCTGATGCTGCACACGGCGGCGTTCTGGCTGATGCAGACGGTGCGCGCGGCGATCCCGCAAGGCCATGCGCTGGCAAGGTGCGAGTTCAATACGCTGCGCCTGCGACTGTTGAAAATCGCAGCCCGCGTCGTCGAGCACGGCCACCGCATCCGTATGCACCTGCCGTCGAGCATGCCTGAAAAGACTCTGTTCCGCGCCATTGCGCTCGGCCTCTCGCCGTTCGGATGACGCACGGGGCCGGATGCCCCTGACCGCCGCCGAGCGAGGCACATCAACCCCGAACGCGTTGCACAGCGAGTGGTCGCAAAACGGTTCCAACGGACCGAACGACGACCCGCGCGCGTCAGATCAGGCGACTTGCGAGTGCGTCTGATGCATGATCCAGGCTAACTCCCCTTGTCTTCAACTTGAGGTTTGAATTTTGTCAAACGGGCCTAGCTAGCGTCGCATTGAAACTCCAACATTGCATTCCCACCGAGCGCCGCCGCCCGTCA
>JANNSR010000088.1:0-60550 GCA_031402935.1 Hyphomicrobium sp.
TGACGTCGCTCGCCCTCGCCCTGCAGTTGACCGCGAGTTTCGGCACATCGCCCGCTGCCGCCCAGAAACGCCTGCACGCGCTGTCGCTGGTCGGCGAGCCGAAGTTCGCCGCCGACTTCAAGCATTTCGACTGGGTCAACCCCGATGCGCCGAAGGGCGGCGCGGTGAAGCTATGGGCGCGCGGCACGTTCGATACGCTCTATCCGTTCAACATCAAAGGCAGCAAGGCGACCGGCCTCGGGCTGACCTACGATACGCTGATGGTCAACAGCCCCGACGAAGCCTCGACCGAGTATGGCCTGCTCGCCGAGTGGGTATCGCACCCCGATGATTTCTCGGCGGTGACGTTCGGCCTGCGCGCCGGTGCCCGCTTCCATGACGGCAAGCCGGTGACGCCCGAAGATGTGATCTTCTCGTGGGCGACGTTGAAGCGCGACAGTCCGTTTCATGCGCAGTACTACAAGAACGTCGTCAAGGCTGAAAAGACCGGCGACCACGCGGTGACATTTACGTTCGACTCGAAGGGCAATCGCGAACTACCGATGATCGTCGGCGAACTCTCCGTGCTGCCGAAGCACTATTGGGACGGCAAGACCGCCAACGGCGAAGCGCGCGATCTCGACAAGACGACGGTCGAGCCGCCGCTTGGCAGTGGCGCCTACAAAATCAAATCGTTCGAGACCAGCCGCAAGATTACCTATGAGCGCGTCGCGGACTATTGGGCGAAGGATCTGCCCGTGATGCGCGGCCAGTACAATTTCGATACGGTCGAATGGACCTACTATCGCGACCGTACCCCGGCGTTTGAGGATTTCAAGACCGGGCAGATGGATCTGTGGGTCGAGAACCAGGCAGGTGCCTGGGCGACGCAGTACGATTTCGAGGCGCTGAAAAACGGCCTCGTCAAAAAGGAAGCGATCCCGGTGCAGCGCGTGGCGCCGATGCAGGCGTTCGTGTTCAACACGCGCCGAAAGCAATTCCAGGACCCGCGCGTGCGGCAAGCCTTCGGGTTACTGTTCAACTTCGAGGAAGCCAACAAGAAGCTGTTCTACGATCTCTATGTCCGCGTCGGTAGCTATTTCGAGAACTCGGAGCTGCGTTCAACGGGATTGCCGGAGGGCCGGGAACTCGAAATTTTGAACGAGGTCAAGGACGCGTTGCCGCCCGAGGTTTTCACAACCGAGTGGAAGAATACGGTCAACAAGGAACAGGGCGACTATCGCAAAAACCAGCAGGCGGCGATGAAACTGCTCAATGCGGCAGGCTGGACGCTCGGGCCGGATCGCGCCTTGAAGAACGCGGGCGGCGAACAAATGACCGCTGAATTCCTGATCGACAGCGATACGTTTCAGCGCATCATCCTGCCCTACGTGAAGGATCTCGAAACGCTCGGCATCAAGGCGTCCGTGCGCGTCGTCGATAGCGCCCAGTACAAGCAGCGCGAGGACAAGCGTGACTTCGACGTCATCGTCGACAATTTCGCGCAGTCGGTCTCGCCCGGTAACGAGCAGCGCCAGTTTTGGGGCTCAGAGTCGGCGGACAAGGACGCCAGCCGCAACACCATCGGCGTCAAGAACCCGGCCATCGATAAGCTGATCGACAAAGTCGTGTTTGCCAAAGATCGCGCCGAACTCGTCGCGGCGACCAAGGCGCTTGATCGTGTGCTGCTGTGGAATTTTTACGTCGTGCCGCACTGGCACTACCCCTATGAGCGGCTCGCCTATTGGGACATGTTCGGCCGGCCTGAAAAGTTGCCGTCGCAAACCTCGGCACCGATGCAGGTGTGGTGGATCGATGCCGGCAAAGCCAAGGCCGTCGATGCCGGAAAGGCGAAGTAGGCGCAGCATGAGACAGGCCCGGCAGCACCTAATCGCCGCATTCGTGATCGCCATACTCGCAGGCCTCTCGCCCGCATCCGCCGAGCCGCGGCATGGGCTATCGATTTTCGGCGAGTTAAAGTATCCGGCGGACTTCAAGCATTTCGATTATGTGAACCCCGACGCGCCGAAGGGCGGGCGCATGGTGACGATGGGCACCGGCGGCGCCAACACGTATGATAGTTTCAATCAGTACATCTTGAAAGGCGACGCGGCGCAGGGCCTCGACGGCTTGTTCGACACGCTGATGGCGCGCGCCAATGACGAGCCCGATGCGGTCTATGGCCTGATCGCTAAATCGGCCGACGTCGCAGGAGACGGCCTATCCGTCACGTTCAAATTGCGGCCGGAGGCGAAGTTTTCCGACGGCACGCAGGTCACGGCGGCGGATGTGGTGGCGTCCTTCGCGATGCTGAAAGACAAAGGCCATCCATCGATTTCTCTGACCTTGCGCGATGTCGTCTCAGCCGAAGCGCCCGACGCGGAGACGGTCAAATACACCTTCACGGGCGATCTGGTGCGCGATCTGCCGACAATCATCGCACAACTGCCGGTGCTGTCGAAGGCGTTCTACGACACGGAGAAGTTCGAGGAGACTTCGCTGAAGCCGCCGCTCGGATCGGGCCCCTACAAGATCAAAGACTTCAACGCCGGCACGTACGTGACCTACCAGCGGCGCGACGACTATTGGGCCAAGGACCTCGCCGTCAATCGCGGGCGATTCAATTTCGACGAGATCCGTTACGACTACTACCGTGACCGCAACATCGAACTTGAAGCCTTGAAATCCGGCCAGTTTGACTATCGCGAGGAATTCACCAGCGTGAACTGGGCGACGGCCTACGACATTCCAGCCGTCAAGGACGGGCGCTTGATCAAGGATATTTTGCCGGACGACAGGCCGTCGGGCGCGCAAGGCTATTTCATCAACACGCGGCGCGACAAGTTCAAGGATCCGCGCGTGCGCGCCGCTCTCGACTTGGCGTTTGATTTCGAGTGGTCGAACAAAAAACTGTTCTACGGTTTGTACAAGCGAACGACGAGCTTCTTTGAAAACTCCGACATGATGGCGACGGGCAAGCCGAGCGCCGACGAACTGGCGCTTCTGGAGCCGTTCAAGGACAAACTGGCGCCCGAGGTTTTCGATGAGCCCTATGCGCCGCGGGTGACGGACGGCAGCGGCAACAACCGCGACAACTTGAAGAAGGCCCGCGACCTGCTGGTTGCGGCGGGCGTTGGCAAGGACAAGCCGCTCGACATCGAGTTCCTGATGTTCGAGCCGATGTTCGAGCGCATCACCGGGCCCTATGTCGACAACCTCAAGCGCATCGGCGTCAGCGCCACGATCCGCATGGTCGACCCGGCGCAATACGAGCGGCGCATGAAGGCGTTCGATTTCGACATGTCGACCCAGCGCTACGCGCTGCGCCTGACGCCCGGCGTCGAGTTGCGAAATTATTGGGGCGGGGAGGCCGCAAAGATGGATGGGTCGTTCAACCTCGCCGGCATCAACGATCCCGTCGTTGATGCCCTTGTCGATAAGGTCATGACGGCGAAGTCGCGCACTGAGCTGGTGACGGCGACGCGGGCCATCGACCGGGTGCTGCGGTCGGGGCACTATTGGGTGCCGCACTGGTATAAGGCCAGCCACACGTCGGCCTTCTGGAACAAATTTTCGCGCCCCGCGACAAAGCCGAAGTATGATCCGGGCGTGCTCGATACGTGGTGGTTCGATTCGGTGAAGGCCGAAGCGCTCGCCGCGATGAAGCCGCCCGCAGACAACAAGAAAGGCGAAGCGAGCCCCTAAATGGCGACCTACCTGCTAAAACGCCTGCTGCTGGTGATCCCGACGCTGTTCGGGATTATGCTGTTTTCGTTTGTCATCATCCAGTTTGCCCCTGGCGGACCGGTCGAGCGGATTATTGCGGAGTTAAGTGGGCATTCGTCCTCGCGCGTCGGCTCGATCGGCGGCGGCGGCGGTGATGGCCTCGGCGGCGGCGGCGCGGGGGCGCAGCTCGGTCAGGGCGGCGCAGATGCCGCCGCTTCAAAATATCGCGGCGCGCAAGGGCTCGATCCTGAATTCATCAAGAGCCTCGAAAAGCAGTTCGGTTTCGACAAGCCGGCGCACGAGCGCTTTTTCCTGATGATGAAAAACTACGCCACCTTTAATTTCGGCACGAGCTATTTCCGCGACGTGTCGGTGATGCAGCTGATCAAGGAAAAGCTGCCCGTGTCGATCTCGCTTGGGATTTGGATGACGCTGCTGACGTATCTGATCTCGATCCCGCTCGGCATCCGCAAGGCCGTCAACGACGGCGAGAAATTCGACAGCTGGACCAGCGCGGTGCTGGTGCTGGGCTATGCGATCCCTGGATTTCTATTCGCGGTGCTGCTGCTGATCCTGTTCGCCGGTTCGTCGTTCTTCCAGTGGTTCCCGTCGCGCGGGCTATTCTCGGATAACTGGAACGATCTGTCGGTCTTCGGCAAGATCGCCGACTATTTCTGGCATCTGACGCTGCCGCTGATTGCGATGGCGGTCGGGTCCTTCACGGCGATGACGTTCTTGACCAAGAACTCGTTTCTCGATGAGATCCGCAAGCAGTACGTCGTCGCCGCACGTGCAAAAGGCTTGAACGAGAACCAGGTGCTTTACGGCCACGTGTTCCGCAACGCCATGCTGCTGATCATCGCCGGGTTTCCGGCGGCGTTCATCGGCGCGTTTTTTTCCGGCGCGCTTCTGATAGAGACCATCTTCTCGCTCGATGGGCTTGGGCTATTGTCCTTCGAATCGATCGAAAAGCGCGACTATCCGGTCGTGTTTGCATCCCTGTACATCTTCTCGCTTGTAGGCCTTATCGTCGGCATCGTATCGGACTTCATTTACACGCTTGTCGATCCGCGCATCGATTTTGAAACGCGCGAGGTCTGACGTCCATGGACACCAAGACCGAGCCAGACGTGGTGAGCAAAGCGGCGCCGAAGCTGTCGCTGGCGCAACGCATCGGCCAGCGCTTCGGCTGGCGGTTGTCGCCGGTCAATCGCCGCCGCCTCGCGCGCTTCAAGGCGCACAAGCTCGGTTATCGCTCGTTCCTCGTTTTCTGCGCTTTGTTCTTTCTGACGCTGTTCGCCGAATTCATTTCGAACGACCGGCCGCTGGTCGCAAGCTACAAGGGCGAGATCCTGTTCCCCGTGCTCGTCGATTATCCGGAAGAAAAGTTCGGCGGCTTCCTGGCCGTCACCGACTATCGCACACCCGACATCCAAAACGAGATCAACGCCAACGGCTGGATGGTGTGGCCGCTGGTTCGCTATTCCTACGACACGATCAACAAGGATTATCCGGGCCGCGTCGGCACGGATGATATCTGCCTCGGCTATCCGGCGCCGCCGCCGTGGTCGTCCAGCATGAAGCTGTGCGAGGCACCGGCCGAACAACTCGCGCGCTACCACGCGTTTGGCAACATGAATTGGCTCGGTCTCGACAACCAGGGCCGCGATGTGCTGGCGCGCGTGATCTACGGCTTCCGCGTTTCGGTGCTGTTTGGGCTCATTCTGACAATCGTGTCGTCAATCATCGGCGTGCTGGCCGGCGCCGTGCAAGGTTACTTCGGCGGTAAGGTTGATCTGTTCTTCCAGCGCATGCTCGAAATCTGGAACTCGATTCCGGAGTTGTTCGTACTGCTGATCATCTCGTCGTTGTTCATACCTGGCTTCTGGACCCTGCTCGGGATCCTACTGTTGTTCTCGTGGACTTCGCTCGTCGGTGTCGTACGCGCGGAGTTTCTGCGCGGGCGCAACCTCGAGTATGTCCGGGCCGCCCGGGCGCTCGGGCTTTCCGACTGGCAGATCATGTTCAAGCATTTGCTGCCTAACGCCATGGTCGCGACGCTGACCTTCCTGCCGTTCAAGCTGTCGGGCGGCATCGCGGCGCTGACGGCTCTCGACTTCCTCGGCCTTGGCATGCCGCCCGGATCGCCGTCGCTCGGCGAGTTGCTGTTGCAGGGCAAGAAACACCTCGAAGCGCCGTGGCTCGGCATCTCCGGCTTCGTCGCCGTGTCGATCATTCTGTCGCTCGCCATCTTTATCGGCGAAGCGGTGCGCGACGCGCTCGATCCGCGCAAATCATTCAAGCAGGGGAAGACGTGATGACCACGGTGCGCCCCATTGTTGAAGTCAAAAATCTCTCCATCGAATTCGGCGAGGGCGCGGAGGCATCTCGCGTCGTCCGCAACGTGTCGTTCAACATCGCCAAGGGCGAGACAGTCGCACTCGTCGGGGAATCTGGCTCAGGCAAGACCGTGTCGGCGCTGTCGATCCTGAAGTTACTGCCCGGTTCCGCGTCGCATCCGACTGGTGAAATTCTGTACGAAGGCAAGGATATCCTGAAGGCTGATGAGAGTGTCATGCGCGGCATTCGCGGCGACAAGATCTCGATCATCTTTCAGGAACCGATGACGACGCTGAACCCGCTGCACACCATCGAAAAGCAGGTCGGCGAGATCATCAAGCTGCATCAGGACGTCGGCGAGGAGGAGACGCGCCGCCGCGTCATCGATCTTCTGACCAAGGTCGGCATCCGCGATCCTGAAAAGCGGCTTGATTCTTATCCGCACCAGCTGTCGGGCGGGCAGCGCCAGCGCGTCATTATCGCAACCGCGCTTGCCAACGAGCCTGACATGCTGATCGCGGACGAGCCAACGACGGCACTCGATGTCACGATCCAGGCGCAAATTCTCGAGCTGCTGGCCAAGTTGCAAAAGGAGATGGGCATGGCCATGCTGCTCATCACCCACGATCTCGGCATCGTGCGGCGCATGGCCGACCGGGTCTACGTCATGCGCCACGGCGAAGTGGTGGAAAGCGGCACGGTCCAGGCGATTTTCGAAGCCCCGCAGCACGCCTACACTAAGCATTTGATGGCCGCCGAACCCAAGGGCATGCCGCCGCAAACCAATCTGACGGGGCCCGTGGTTGTCGAAACTGAAAACTTGAAAGTCTGGTTCCCGATCAAGCGCGGACTGCTGCAGCGGACCGTCGATCACGTCAAGGCCGTCGATGGATTGACGATGAAGCTGCGCGCTGGCGAGACGCTCGGCGTCGTCGGGGAGTCTGGCTCAGGCAAGACGACGCTGGGCTTGGCGCTGCTGCGTCTGCTGTCGTCCGAGGGGCCTATTGCCTACGTCGGTCGCCGTATCGACGGACTGAGCAACAAGCAAATGCGCCCGCTGCGCAAAGAGATGCAGGTTGTATTCCAAGACCCGTTCGGATCGCTGTCGCCGCGGCTCACCATCGGCCAGATCATCGAAGAAGGCCTGACGATCCAGAACCCCGAGATGGATGAAGATCAGCGCCGCGTCCGCGTCAGCGCGGCGTTGAAGGAAGTCGGTCTCGACCCGAACGCGCAAGAGCGCTATCCGCACGAGTTCTCCGGCGGCCAACGCCAGCGCATCGCCATCGCACGCGCCATGGTGCTGGAGCCGAAGTTCGTCATGCTGGACGAGCCGACGAGCGCGCTCGACGTCAGCATTCAGGCGCAAATCGTCGATTTGCTGCGGGATTTGCAGGCCAAGCGTAACCTGGCTTACCTGTTCATCAGTCACGATTTGAAGGTCGTGCGGGCGCTGTGCAACTACGTCATCGTCATGCGCAACGGCAAGGTCGTCGAGGAAGGCCCGTCGGCCGATATCTTCGACCGCCCGAAGGAAGATTACACCAAGGCGCTGCTGGCGGCCGCGTTCGACATGAAGGTCGTCAATCGCAGCGCGGTTGCAAGCTGAAAATCGAGCGCGTGGAGCGTAGCCAGTGAGCGATGAACTTCCCCTGATCCACTATCATGCGCCGAACACGCGCTCGGCGGCAACGCGCTGGCTGTTCGAAGAACTTGGCGTCACGCCAGAGATGCGCGTGCTGAACCTTGCCAAGGGCGAGCACAAGCTGCCGGCTTATCTCGCCGTCAACCCGATGGGTAAGGTGCCTACGATCCAACACGGATCGACGGTCATCACCGAAGCGGCGGCCATAGCGCTTTATCTTGCCGATGTGTTTCCAGAAGCCGGTTTGGCGCCGAAAGTTGGTGACCCGGCACGTGGTACGTATTTGCGCTGGATCGTGTTCAATCAGGCTGCCGTCGAGCCGGCTGTGACCGACAAAGCCTTAAAGCGCGAACCCGGTCCGGCGTCGATGCTGGCCTACGGAAGCTACGACGAAACCATTGAGGCTTTGGCTGGCGCACTGGCCAAGGGCCCCTATGTTCTAGGGCAGCAGTTCTCAGCAGCCGATGTGGTCATCGGCTCCGCCGTGCGCTGGATGCTCGGGTTCAAGCTGATCCCCGAACGCATCGAGTTCACATCCTATGCGGCGCGGCTGGAACAACGTCCCGCCCTGCACCGAGCCATTGCCAAAGATCAAGCACTGGCGGCGGCGCTCGCGTCGTGATGCCAGCACCCTTGTGCCGTGCGCGCTTTGGGCCATGCTGAGCTGAGACGAACCAACCGCGATTCGAGCCCTCGCATGTATGCCGATGACGTGTTCCGGAAAAAGCTGGACGAGGCGCTTACTATACTCGACGCCTGGGGTGTGGCGCATCGCGATTGCGCGGCGATCACCATCACCGAGGCGACGACGTACTGGAAGATGTCTGCAAGGCCGTTCATGGCTAGCGCTTGCCCGTTCGACCTGCTGCTGACCGCGAGCCAGGAATTCAGCCTTGTCGTTGCCGGCGAAGTCTACGAGGACAAAATCATTGACCGGTTCGACTTCTTTGCGATGCTGGCACGCGCGATCGCTGAGGGTCACGTGGAGCAAATTGAAACGCGGAGCGCTTTGACTGCGGCGCTGGAGACCATCGAGACGCGGATCGAACTCGAGGACGGCTGGGCCTGGATCGGCGAACGCCGCGTGGCGCCGCGCAACGCCCGCAATATCGACAGCGCACAGGAAATACGCAAACGGCGCTTCTTGCCGTACCGGCGTTAGGCCGTAACGGCGCCTGGGCGTTTGATGGCCGCGATCGGGCCGCCGGCTTTGGCAATCCGCGCCGCGGCTTCTTGCAACGGCTCGGCGACTACCGTCATGTGGTGGGCATTGGCGTGGACCATGACAAGGCCATCGGTCATAATGCCGACGTGGCTTTTCCAAAACACCAAATCGCCGCGTTGCAGGCCCTCGAAATCGTCCGGCACGAGGACGTTGTCGCCAAGTTCGGACTGCTGCATATCGCTGTCGCGCGGTGCAGCAAGCCCGGCGGCTTGAAACGCCGTCTGCACCAGCCCCGAACAGTCGATGCCAATACGCGTGCGTCCGCCCCAAAGATACGGCGTGCCGATGAACCGCTCGGCGATCTCGACGAAGTCGCGCGCCGGCCGGCCAAGCTCCGTGAGATGGCGCGCGACGACGAAGCCGCCTTGCACTAACCCGGCAAAGCGGTCGCCCGACTCGCGGACGGCGACAATGGCGTTCATCGGTAAGTGCATCAGCGGCGGCAGTTTGATGTCGGGCGCTGCGTAGACGAAGGTGCCGAGCGCCTGAACGCGATGCGTCGGCTGCACCACATCGCGCGCGAGGGCGTCCGCCGGCAGATGCCCGACGTAGCCGTCGCGATGCAACTGCACCCAGGCCCAGCCGTCCGTTTCGTCGAACACCGTCAGCGTTTCGCCGTAAAGCGCTTCGGTTTCAAGACCGAGCGCGAATTCGGGGGCTTTGCGTACCGGGATAGTCGCCCGCGCGATCTGTGCCGGTGTGCCGTCGGTGAAGCGATCGGCCTTGACCTTGCCGACAAGCGCGGTAGACGCGAGATCGGACCTGAAGGCGTTGCGGCGCGGATCGAGTGGCGGCGGCGTCTCAAGGGGCGCGTTGGCATTCATGAGTGAAGCTCTCCTCGCAGCAAATCCATGACCGCGCGCGCCGTTTGCGGCTCGCCGCCCTTGGGGCCGAGCGGACGGCTCGCCGGCCTCCATCCGTACAGATCGAAATGGGCGAAACGGCGGGCGTTCTTGACGAACTTGCGCAAAAAGAGCGCCGCCGTGATGGCGCCGGCAAACGGCGTATCCCAGACATTGTTCATATCGGCGATGTCGCTGTCGAGATGACGCTTATAGCCTTCCCAAAGCGGCATGCGCCAAAGGGGGTCACCGATGGCTGCAGCGGAAACCGGCAGCTTAGCGCCAAGCGCATCGCAATCGGTGAAAAACGCCGGCAGATCGGGACCGAGCGCCGATCGTGCCGCGCCCGTCAACGTTGCGAACACAAAAATGCTGGCGGGGCTGTCTTCGTCTGCAAGTGCCAGCGCATCGGCCAGCACGAGACGGCCTTCGGCATCCGTGTTGCCGATCTCGACCGTGATTCCGGCGCGGCTTTTGATAATGTCGCCCGGGCGGAAAGCATCGCCGCCGATCGAATTCTCGGCCGCCGGGATCAACAGACGCAGGCGGCAGTTGAGTTTCTCAGCCATGATCATGTGCGCGAGCGCAAGCGCTGTCGCGGCGCCACCCATGTCTTTTTTCATCAGCAGCATGCCGCTGGCCGGTTTGATATCGAGGCCGCCGGTATCAAACGTGATGCCCTTGCCGACTAGCGTGATTTTCGGCGCGGACGGAGGGCCCCAGTTCAGATCGATCAGGCGGGGCGGGCGCGGGCTGGCGCGGCCGACAGCGTGGAGCATCGGGAAATTGGCACGCAGCAAATCGAAGCCGCTGGTGACAGAGACGGATGCGCCATGTTTGAGGGCGAGTGCACGGGCTGCATCCTCCAGCTCGGCGGGACCAAGGTCTGACGCTGGAGTGTTGATCAAGTCCCGGCCAAACCAGATGGCTTCGATCGTGGATTTGAGGCGGGACGCATCGACACTGGGTGGCAGGCGCAATTTTGGCCGTGCGCTTGGCTGGTCCTTGCTGCGATAGCGGGCGAACTTGTAAGCGCCGAGGCCCCAGGCAATTGCCGCGAGATCGGCGTTTGCAGCGGGCGCTTCGATTCTGTAGACGCCGGGTTGCAAAACAGGCGGCAACAATCCTGTCAGAAGTTCTGAGGGACCGCTCGGCTCACCATTGACGCCGTCGCCAAGGCCAAGTGCCACACCGCCGAGCGTGCCGTCTGCGTTCGGGACATGGACAATTTTTTTGGCGCCGCCGGAGAACTTTTGCGCGGCGAGCCAAGCCGATTGAGCGTCGCTCAGGCCGAGCGCTTGCAGCGGCGCCCCCGCCCGCACCATCCACAGGGGGGTATCGGTCGCCTCTGAAGGGCCGTCAGTGAAAACTTCAGTGGCAGTCCATGCGGTCGTCTCGACCATTCGTGATCCTTTCAGCGGCGCCAGCGGCCCAGATCCCCGTCCACGGCGCCCTATTGTTTAAGCGTTTATTGACCGCTGTCCCAGACACTGACAGTCGCAGAGATTCGCCGAATCACTCAAGAGATCGCCCGTTCGGGTTGGTCGCACAACGGAGAATAACGATGGCCCGTGACCCGAAACCGACCACCTGGCCGTTTCCAGCCGGTGCGGTACGAGGGCTGGCCGGATTGACGTCAGCCCTGTTGCTGAGCGCTTGCGCCGGAACCGCCGATCTCATTCCGAAACCGGACATGCTGGCGGCCGAGCAGTCTGACCAGCCAACTACCCCACAGTCGGAATTGCAGAAGGCGACGGTGTATTGGGGCCAGGAATTCGCCAAAGCTCCAAACCAGCTGCAGCCCGCCCTGAACTATGCCCGCAACCTCAAGGCGTTGGGACAGAAGCGCCAAGCACTCTCGGTGTTGCAGCGTGCCAGTTCTGTGCACGGCACCGATGCCGAGCTTGCCGGCGAATATGGCCGCTTGGCGCTCGATCTCGATCAGGTCAGCGTCGCCAACCGCCTTCTCGAAGTCGCCGACAGTGCGACGAAGCCCGACTGGCGCGTGATATCGGCGCGCGGAACCGTGCTCGCTAAACAGGGCCAGTACAAGCAAGCTATTCCATTCTACGAACGCGCCCTGGCGCTGGAGAAGAACCAGCCTGGTGTCGTCAACAACCTGGCCATGGCGCACGCCATGAGCGGGGATCCGAAGAAGGCTGAAGAGTTATTGCGCCAAGCCTCCGACGGCCCAAATACGGCACCGAAGATCCGGCAAAACCTGGCGCTCGTTCTGGGCCTGCAGGGCCGCTATGACGAGAGCAAGGTCGCGTCCGTCGCTGACCTGCCGTCCGACGCAGCGGCTGCGAACGCCGAGTATATTCGCAGCATCGTCAAACTGCCGCCGAAGACCGGGCCGGCACTTGGCAGTTTTACGACGGAAGTTGCCCGCGTGACACCGGCCGCAGTTGTTACACCGGCGGCGGCGGCACCGGCAGCCACGCCCGCCCAACCGCTGTTCAAGCCAGCAGCACTCGATGTGTCATCGGCCGCGGCCGTCAACCCCGAGTGGAAGACAAACGTTGCCAATGCCGCCAAGCCGCAGCCAGCAGCTGTTGCGGCAAACCCGGCAACCGCTCTGAAGGGCTCGTCGCAGTAAGAACTCTGGGCCGCCGCGCACCGCACGTTTAAAGCCAGCCGCACGATTTTGGACGCATCGGACCCGACGGTCCGGTGCGTTTTTCGTTGCACAAACGTCCGCCGGCGCGCGGCGAGCGCGGCTAACGCAAAAAGCCCCGGCCCAATGAAGGGCCGAGGCCTGACGCGACACGAAATCGGCAGTGCCTTGCGGCGATGCGCTATTTCTCCATCGCCATGTAGCTGAGGCCAGCCGGGCCAAGAATGACGATAAACAGCACGGGCAGAAAGAAGATAATCATCGGCACCGTCAGTTTCGGCGGCAAAGCGGCGGCCTTGCGCTCGGCTTCCGATTGACGGATTTCGCGGTTTTCCTTGGCCATGGTGCGCAGTGCCTGACCGACGGGCGTACCGTAACGCTCGGCTTGCACCAGTGCGGTACAAACAGCCTTGACGCCAGGCAGGCCCGTGCGCTTGGCCAGATTTTCGTAGGCCTGACGCCGCTCCGAAAGATACGACAGTTCGGCCGTGGTCAGGGTCATTTCCTCGGCCAATTCGAGCGACTGCCCGGCTACTTCCTTACCGACCTTGGAAAACGCCATCTCAACCGACATGCCCGACTGGACGCAAATCAGAAGCATATCGAGCGCGTCGGGGAACGCCTGCTTGATCGAAAGCTGACGCTTGGCCGCCCGGTTCGAGATTACAACGCTTGGCAGGTAGAAACCGAGATAGCCCGAGCCGAGCGCGATCATGACGTTGATCAACGGCGGGTATTCAGTCGGCTCGATGATGAAGACGTAGATCAAAGCGACGATGAAGACGATAATCGGGGCGGCGACACGGAAGAACATGAAGTAGACAAGCTTGTCTTGGCCGCGCAGACCGGCGCGCTTCAGATCCTCGCGCAATTCTTCGTTGTCGAATTTATCCCGCAAGTTGAATTGATCAACAATGCGCTGCATGAAGCCCTTCGGCGTCGTGCGAAGCTTACCGCCACCCTGGCGCTCTTTGGTCTGCATCTCTGCAAGGCGGGAGGACCGCATCTTGCCGCGCTCGACCGCCATTTCCTTCATGCGGCGATTTCTCTGATCGCGCTGAAGCATCGGCATTGCGACCGACAGTACTGTCGCGAAGACGCAGATCGCAGCCAGCCAGGTGGCCATCAACTGCGGGTTCATGACTGATTCGACGAAACCGCCCATATCGTGCCCGTTCCTGCTTTCGCGAGACGCTTAAATCTTGGCGACTTAGAATTTGAAGTTGATCATCTTGCGCATGATAAGAACGCCGGTCATCATCCACAGCGCACCACTGATGACCATGAATCGGCCAGGAGTGGTCGTAAACAAAGGCTCGATGTAGTCGGGCGACGTCAGATAAACCATGATCATGACGCCCGGCGGCAACGACGCGAGAACCATGGCGGAGGCCTTGGCTTCCGCCGATAGCGCCTTGACCTTCATCGATAGCATGAAGCGGTCGCGTAGCACGCCAGACAAGTTGCCGAGTGCTTCCGAGAGGTTGCCGCCAGCCTGCTGCTGGATCGAGATGACAATGGCAAGAAAACGGACTTCTGCAAGCGGCAGGCGTTCGCACATACGCTCCAAACCATCACCGAGCGGCACACCGAGACGCTGCGCCTCGACGACTTCGCGGAATTCCCCGGCAAGCGGCTCCGGGCTCTCGCGCGCAACAACCTGAAGGCACTCGTTAAGCGGAAGGCCGGATTTGACGCCACGCACGATGACGTCGATCGCGTTGGCGAGTTCGCCCACAAACTTGTTCTGACGGCGCTTGATCAGTTTGCCGAGTACCCAGCGCGGCAACCCGAAAGCCGCGACGAAAGCACAGACGCCGGCGCCGACAGGCGGAACCGACATGCCAAAATAGGCGGCACCACCCGCGACAATACCGCAGATGAGGCAGATGATATAGAAATCGCGCGGCGACGTCTCGAGGCCGGCGCGCTGCAGCTTCATGCTGAGCGTGACCTTTTCTTTCGCCTTCTGACGGCTTTCGATTTCTTTCAGCGAGTCGGCGACCGACTTTTTGCGATTCGACTGCGATTCCGCGACGATGGCGCCTTTGCGGCCACGGGCCGTTGTCAGCTGCTCGAGCCGCTTATCTTTCTGCCGGTCTTCCGAAATGTACGGATAGACAAAAGCGAACACGGCGCCGGCAAATGCCAGCGCGATCAGTCCCGCAATGAAATACGGCCCGAGATCGCCATCAAGCATTCTGCTCTCCTAGCGGATTGCCGTTGTCGTCCGATACTTCAGACTCAGCCAGCGCGCGGGCGAGGCGTTCGGTTTCGCCATAGTATTCGGCCCGATCCCAGAAACGCGGCCGTGCAATACCGGTCGAGCGGTGACGCCCGAGAATTTTGCCGTTGGCATCCTCGCCGGTGATTTCAAAGACGATGATATTCTGGAGCGTGATCGTCTCTTCTTCCATACCGAGGACTTCGGTGATGTGCGTGATCTTACGCGAGCCGTCGCGCAGGCGGGACGCCTGAACAATGACGTCGATCGAACCGCAGATCATTTCGCGGATCGTCTTGATGGGGAGCGCGTAACCGCCCATCATGATCATCGATTCAAGACGGCTGAGAGCTTCACGCGGCGAGTTGGCGTGCAGCGTACCCATTGAGCCGTCGTGACCGGTGTTCATCGCTTGCAGAAGGTCGAAGGCCTCGGGGCCGCGGACTTCGCCGACGATGATCCGCTCAGGGCGCATACGCAGGCAATTCTTGATGAGATCGCGCATCTTGATCTCGCCCTCGCCTTCGAGATTGGGCGGGCGCGTTTCAAGGCGGACGACGTGGGGCTGCTGCAGCTGAAGCTCGGCCGAGTCCTCGCACGTGATGATCCGCTCATCCATATCGATCGAGCCGGTTAGGCAGTTGAGCAAGGTCGTCTTGCCCGAACCCGTACCACCAGAGATCAGCGTATTGCAGCGGACACGGCCGATGACTTCGAGAATGACCTTCGCTTGCGGTGTGATCGAATTGAACTTGACGAGCTGCTCAAGTCTCAGCCGGTCCTTCTTAAACTTACGAATCGTAAGTGCCGGGCCATCGATCGCCAGCGGCGGCGCAATGACGTTGACACGCGAACCATCGGGCAGACGCGCGTCGCAGATCGGGCTCGATTCATCGACGCGGCGGCCGACCTGGCTGACGATGCGCTGACAGATGTTCATCAGCTGCTGGTTGTCGGCAAAGCGAACACCGGTCTTCTGCACCTTGCCACCAACTTCGATGAAGCACGTACCGGCGCCGTTGACCATGATATCGGCGATGTCGTCACGGGCAAGGAGCGGCTCCAGCGGGCCGTAGCCGAGAACGTCGTTGCAGATGTCTTCGAGCAGCTCTTCCTGCTCGGCAATCGACATGACGACGTTTTTGATTTGAATAATTTCGCTGACGATATCGCGAATTTCTTCGCGCGCCGCCGCACCGTCGAGTTTGGCAAGCTGCGTCAAATCGATGGTATCGATCAACGCATTGAACACCGTCGTCTTGACGTCGTAGTACTCTTCCGAATGTTTGCGTTGCGGTTCGGGTGCTGGCGGCGGTGGCGCCGCGGCGGGCGCCGAGCGCGCCGGCGCAGTCTTAGCCTCAGCGGCCACTGGAGCGGACGACGGCTGAGCCGTTTGCGGCGCTAAACGCTTCGGGGCCGATGGCTCGTTGGAACGCCTGCCGAACATGGAAATGCTTCCTTAAAGTTTGATTTTGAGTTTTTCGAGGAACGGCGCGAGGGCTGCTAACGCCGACGTTGGCGCCTTCTCAACTTTCATCTCTTTGCGGCGCGTCATGCGCATGGCGATCTCGCGGAAGTTCTCCGCCGCCTTGGCCTTGACGTTCATCTCTTCGATCATCTGGCCGTTGTTGGCAGCCTGGCTGAACGTTTCGCAGTCATACTCGATGACCGAGATCGCCTTGATATCGAGCGCCTGCTCGAACTCTTTGAGCGTGATCTCCTGGCGCTTTGGCACATTGGTCATGTTCAGGACGAGATGCGGTTTGGTGTCGTTCTTGCGTGCTAGTCGCAGCAGATCGACGATGTTCTTGGCATTGCGCAGATTGGCGAGGTCGGGTGCTGCCGTGATAATAACCTCATCGGCCTGTAACAAGATGCGCTTCGTCCACGGCGACCAGCTGTGCGGCAAATCAACGGCAACAAACGGCACGTTCTGGCGGACAACGTCGATGACCATGTCGCAAGCGTCGGGCGAAATGTCGTAGTCCTTGTCGAGCACCACAGGTGCCGCAAAGATGGACAGATGCTCCGAACACTTGGTAAGCAAGCGGTCGAGCAGCTGATCGTCAAGCCGCTCCGGCGCGGCAAGCGCTTCGGCAATGCCCTGCACCGGGTCTTGGTTGAAGTCGAGTCCCGTGGTGCCGAACGCGAGATCGAGGTCGGCGATCGTGACGTCGGACTTCAGGACCTCCGAAAGCGTCCAGGCGACGTTGTGGCAGATTGTGGACGAACCAACACCACCCTTGGCGCCAATGAATGCGAACACGTGTCCGACGGGATCGGTATCGGGATTGTTGTAGAGGTTGGAGATACTCTCCATGATGCTCATCGGGTCGATGGGCGACACGAGATACTCATTGACGCCGCGCTTCAACAATTCGCGATAGAGCAACACATCGTTGTGGCGGCCTATAACGATAACGCGCGTACCGGGATCGCAGCTTTCAGCCAGCGTATCGAGCTCCGGCAGCAGGGCTGAACCCTTGAGCGCGCTATCGACGATGATGAGATTGGGCGTCGGGCTATCGACATAGTGTGCAATCGCAGCCGCGATTCCACCCATATGAACGCTGACGTGAGCCTTCGAGAGCCGCCGGTCTTCAGCCGCGTACTGCAGAACCTCGGCGACACGCGCATCGTCGCAGAACGCCTGTATCGAAATGCGCGGGATAGGACGCGCCCGTTCACCCGCCGTCGATTCCTGCGCGATCTCGTCGCCCAGGTATTCGTCGTCAGCCTGTTCGGCAGTTTGAGCTTTGCTCGACATGACTTCCCTCAACCTCAGTTCGAACCCTGGACGCGAACGCGTTCGTCTTCTGTCTTTTCAGCTGCCGTCGTCTCGCCCTTCGCCCACTTGTCGAACACGACATCGCGGCGTCCGCCATCACGCGGGCCTTGCGTTCTCGGGCCGAGCAGATCGGCAGGGTTGGCGATCATGGCCGCAAGATTATGCTGATCGGAGCAGCCGAAGTTCGGATGCCCGACGTTCTTATAGTCGGTCGCAAGATTCTCCGACCAGTTGTGTCCGCACTGCGGACCTTCGGCGACGTAGCGCATATAGGAAATGCGAACCGGCGGCTGATGGCCGCTGGCGTCGTGATAGGCTTCGACCGCAATGGACGCCTCAGAGAAGCCGCCGTCGAGCAGCACGGCACGGATATCGTCAACCGCCGCCATGGCCGCGACTTCATTCGATGAGCCGCTCGGTGCCGAGATGACGAGGCGGCTGTTGCCGGAGTCGCTGGCCCGGAAGCGGCTTGCAAAACCCATCACTTCTGACTGCTGCGCGCCCGTCAAACCCTGCGATCCGCGCGCCACGTTGATATTGAGGTGGGCCGGTTCCTGCGACACCATAATCGGGTGGCGCTGCGACGGGTCCACCAGCGACCAGCCAGCCACCTGTGCGCTTTGCTCGTTATGCTTGCAACCGCCAAGGGCGATCGCCGTCACGGCGGCTGCCAGCACCACGGTCATGCCGGGACGGTTGCAGCGGGATGCCAGAAATCTTGAATTATCGATCGTCATGTTGCGTCTCCCGGACGTCAGCTATTCGACAATGAAACCGTAGTCGCCCTTGAGATCGCCGGCGGGCTGAGCTTCGCTCTTGCCGTAAATGCGATTGACCTCGCCAAGGAAATTCGCCCGCATATCGGTCGCAGCCGCAAGACCGTCGCCGGGCGTTACGATCTGCTGACGCGCGACCGGCTTGACAAGATACGGCGTGACGATGACGACAAGTTCGGTCTCGTTTTTGATATAATCGCGGCTGCGAAACAGCGTGCCGAGGATTGGAATGTCCTTGGCACCCGGAAGTCCGTCGATGTTCTGGCGAACGTCGTCGGAGATCAGGCCGGCGAAGGCCAGTGTACCGCCAGACGGCAGTTCGACCGTCGATTTGGCCTGACGCTTCTTGATCGCGGGGATCGAGATACCACGCAGCGTGACGGCGCCCTGGTTCGTCAATTCGCTCACCTCGGCTTCGATTTTGAGGCTGATGCGTCCTTCCGACAGAACAATTGGCGTGAAGGCCAAGCCAACACCAAATTCCTTGAAGGTGACACCAAGCGCGCCGAGCGAGTCGACGGTTGGCACTGGATATTCACCGCCCGCGAGAAACTTTGCAGGCTCGCCGGAAACAGCAGTCAAATTCGGTTCGGCGAGTGTGCGTATCAGGCCGTCGCGCTCGAGAGCACGGATTGCAGAGCGGACCTGGTTGTTGCCGGAGCTCCAACCGCCACTGGCGCCGCTGTTGCCGAATGCCGATGCGCCCGGGCCTCCGTTGAAGCCACAAAGCTGGCCGACGCCGCACGAAATTGATGGATCTGCGGGGTCGCCCGCCGTCGACACACCGAACAAGGGCAATGTGCCAAGACCGGCTGCTGCGGTGAGCGGCAGCGCGTTCTCAGTCAGAATTGTGGTGGCGAAGTTGCCGGCGCTGAGGACGCCGCCGAGATTGATACCCATTTGCTTCATTAGCGAGCGCTGCACTTCGGCAACCGTGACCTTGAGCATGACCTGCTCTTCGGCCTCGACGATAAGCATGTTGATGACAGTTTCGCCTTCGCCCTTGTCAAATTTGTTGACGGAGGCACCCTCGTTTTCTTCCTTCGCGGTCACGACGTATTCGACGGTTGCAAACTGCTTGGCAATGCTGGAAGCGCGCACGGCATCCGAAGGGTTCTTGACGTGGCCCGTCAGAACCACCGTCTGGTTCAGCATTTCGACCTTAATGCTCGAGCCAGCGATCAAGCGGTTGAGCAGGCTCTCAAGACCGGCGGTTTCGCGCTCGACATAGAGTTCCATGGTGGCGAACTGCTCGCCGGTGGTATCGAAGAAAAAGGCGTTGGCCTCACCAATTCTGCGCGCCAGAAGAAAAACGCGGTTCGAACTCAGGACCACAGCGTCGATTGCCTGCGGGTTCGACACCATGACGTCGCGGACGTCGCGCGAAAATTCTATTAGGACTGATTTGCCTAAGCCGATCTTGATGTTCTTACGCACCGTGCCATCACCAGTGTCATCAATGCGCATGAAGGACTGGTGCGCCGTTGCGGGCGCGATCTCGCGGCCAGATCCCTTTGCGGGATTATCGATGGCCTGGGCTTGGTTGATCGCGCCAGACTGGATCGAGACTGCTGCGGCGAGCGCGAGCAAAGCGTGGCCTGCCCAACTGCGGAATGCACGAACGTTATTCGACATGGTTTTCTGCCTTATGACGACTACCGGCTAGGGTGTACTCAGTTCACGCCGTACACACGGGATTTAGCGCCGTAACGCAGAACTCTCACAGCGCTGCCGCGCTGCTTATTGAAGTCTCCGGCGCCTGACGCCATTGGATCTGTGCTCATGTCCGCAACACTGCGAAGCGACAGCGTGATCTCGCCCATGGAATTGGCGAGGGCCATCATTTCGGTTTGGCGCGGCGTTAGTTCGAGCGTAGCGGTGCTGGCGCCGCCGTCTGCCGACTTCTTGCCTTCTTTGGTTTCAATTTGCTGACCAATGGCGATAACGCGAACGTTGCGGAACATCGTATCGCTGACGACTTCCTCCGCACCCGTCTTGCTGCGCAAGCGGCGGATCAGGATGACATCGACGTGGTCGTTCGGCAGAATCAGACTGCCAACCGCCGTCTCGGGTTTGATCTTAGTTGAGATCGCACGCATGCCCTGCGGAAGGATGGCAGCAAGTACACCGCCCTGACCGGCCTTGATCAGTTTGGAAGCCGTGATCGGCTCACCGGCAAGTAGCGCCGAGCGTGCGATCGAGCCCGACAGATCGCGCATGCGGGCGATGCCGCCGTTTTGCTTGGTAATGTATCCGCGCGCCGCGGCTTCCGTCGGCCACGATACCCAGCGGAAGTTGCCTTCGTTGACGAGCTGGCCAATCGCGATGTCGGAACCGGCGACCAAAACTTCGGTGCTGTCGACCTGTTTCTCAACCGTTACAGGCGCCGCCGGTGGCTGAATAAAGGAGCTGGCAAAATAGAAGGCCAGCGCCGCCGCAACCAGAGCAACGGAAAAGCCAATGATTTGTACACGTTTCATTGCGCTTCCGGTCCTTTCGAGACAAGTTTGCGAATAAGATGACGCTGAGAATGACCAACAATCCTCACCATCAGGTTAATCGCCGTTCCAGATTGGTACGGATTTCGAAAAACGATGCGGCGTTCGTTAGCACGGGGTAAACAAAGGCGGCGGCCAGGTGTCGCCACCCGCCGCCGCAAACTATCCGGTTGTGATTGAATTCAGCCGGCCGCGAAAGCCTTGAACCAGTCCGTCGCCGGATAGAGCATCAGGCCAGCGGCCGCTATTGCGATACCGTACGGAATGCCAGTACCGTTGACGTGCAGCCGCATGGCCCATGGCGGCAGCGGCAGGGCGCTGGCCGGAATAAACTTGCGGTACATCAGAATGGCGACAGCGAGGATACCGCCGAAAACCGTAAGATAGGCAAGATACTCGAGTACATGATCGGGACCCATCCAAAGCGCGCCGGCAGCCATAAGCTTGGCGTCGCCACCGCCCAGCATGTTGAACGTGAATAGCGTAAACGTCGCGACAAGAACAGCCGCCGCAATACCGGCATGCATGCCAAACAACTCAAGCGGCATCCGGATCATCAGCGCTGCGGCCAGAAACGAGCCAACCAGCACCAGCGAAATCTTGTTTGGGATTTTCATCGTGAACAGGTCGTTGGCGGCTGCAAAAGCCATCGCGACCGGAAATGTGAGAAGCAGAAGGTATTCGATCACCGGCTTATCTCCTTCGGCAGATCGGACAATGAGGTCGTTAGACCGCAAAAATGCCCTGCCGCGATTGACAATCCGTTAATGGCTGTGCCGGAACAGGGAGCCCGAGCCTCAGTTGGTCGCCGCCTGGAAACCGCTGGAGACCTGGGTAAATATGCTTTCGAGCTGGTTCGTGACCCCAGTTAGGCCGACAACGATCGAGATGCTGACAATGGCTGCGATGAGAGCGTATTCGATAGCCGTTGCTCCCTCCTGCGAACGCAAAAATTTATCGACGGCGACCGAAATGCGCATGAGGATTTGACTGCCAATGAGACGATTACAGGATTGGCAACACTGAGGATTGCCTGCTCCAGGAACCTAGCGTCCGAGGGCTTAACAATTGATCGCCAGAACAAAGAACTGGCGTCCGGGCTCGCGCCAACTGTTTTGCCCGATTTTTGACGATGGCTTTGACATGGCGATGCCAGCACCAAAGTGCCCGGCGTCATAGCAACTTCAGGCGGCTAGTTCGTCGCGGCTTTTAACTCGGCCTCGACCTTGCTGAAGGTGCTTTGCAGTTCGGCGCGCATGGACTTGAGCGACGTGATGATCACCAAGCTGATAATTGCTGCAATCAGCCCGTACTCAATTGCGGTTGATCCCGAGTCATCGCTCAAAAAATTAGCAAAACGGCTGCTCATTGCACGTCGCCCACTCACCGGTCTGATAAGAGCCGCCCGGGAGGTTTTCCCCCGGGCGCTTGATATGCAGCGCATGCGCGCCGCACTACGTCCGCACCGCCAGCAGCGCTGGCAGCGTGATTAGTTCGTTGCCGACTTGAGCTCGGTCTGCACCTTCGTGAAGGTGCTCTGAAGCTCGCCGCGGACGTTCTTGAGAACCGTGATGATGCCGATGCTGAGAATAGCGGCGATGAGGCCGTACTCAATTGCAGTTGCACCCGATTCGTCGTGCATGAAATTTGCGAAATTCTTGGTCACAGCTCGACTCCTGCTCTTCAGTCTATCGTGACGCTGTCTGTCCTGCCTGACGCTCCCGGTCAGGCAATGCGAACGACTGCGGTTATCTGCCTGCGTCCTCAAGAGCGATTCAGCCGGAATCGAACTCAAAACGCGTGTCGTGAATGTTATTCCGGGCTGCTCACCAAAATCCGATAATGAAACGCCCGGAGCCACGGCCCCGGGCGCATCTGAAGGAGTGCTCACGCACTCCACCATGTCGGATCCACCGGCAGTGCCGGCGGCGCGATTAGTTGGTCGCGCTCTTGAGTTCCGTTTCAACCTTCGTGAAGGTTGCCTGGAGCTCGCCGCGGACGTTCTTGAGAACGGTGATGATGCCGATGCTGAGGATGGCGGCGATCAGGCCATATTCGATAGCCGTTGCGCCCGACTCGTCGTTCATGAAACGCGAAAACGTGGTCATTCTACTCTCTCCCAATAATACTGAACTCTGATCTTGCGATCTGGTTCATCGGGGGAGCACGTCCACACCGCTGAACTATTTTGACAGTAGTCCAGAGGCATTAAGGCCAAGTAAAAAGCTTCAACCTGCGAATAAATAAGTCCTGACACTTCGTTAATCGATTACTATCAAATAAATACAATCCGCTTCGGATAAGAATATTTGATGTTATCCTGAGTATTTCTTGATTAAGCACCGGTAATACTTAGTCAAACAAGCGTTTTTCAATGTTAATACTTCGTTTCATGCGGTCATTTTGCTCGAGTAGACTATAGTTGTGCCAAGCAGCAATTCCTCAGCGTCACCCGATCAGTTCGTGTCGTTGCGAGAAGAACTTTGCTGCAATTGCATGACGCGCGAGGCCTGCGCGGTGGCGACGGGCGGTGCGGTGACGCAGCCGCAGCATGTGAGTTGCGGGAATTGGCTTCAATGCGACAGGGCATGCTGGAACTGTCCGCCGATAACACACCCGTTTGCAGTTCTTTCATCTTTACCTGACGTAATGCTTGGACTCGTTCTCAGAAGGGACCCCGTGTCATGCGGCTTTGGCCAGATTTTTCGATTTCAGTTGCCGCGTCGCGCGGTCCATCAGCCCTTCATGCCTTATTGATCTCCCTTGCGTGCATCTCTGGACTGCCTGGAGCGGGTGGCGCGCAGGCGGGCGATCTCGTAGTCCGCTATGACCAGTCTCAGTTGCTCCGCCTGCCGCGCGCGGCAACAGAAATCATCATCGGCAACCCCTCGATTGCCGACGTCTCGCTGCAGGGCGGCAATCTGCTGGTGGTGACCGGAAAAACCTTTGGCATCACCAACATTATCGCGCTGGATGCCGAACGCAATGTCATCCAAGACCAGCGTGTCCTCGTCGAACGCGACGAGCGCGCCGTCGTCAATGTCCACAAGGGTAGTGAACGCTACACGTACTCGTGCACGCCGAACTGCGAACCAAACCTGACTATCGGCGACGCCAAGACCTTCTTCGAAACCGTCCAGAAGCACAATACTGACAAGACTCGCTTCTCGGAAAGCTCAGCCGAAAGCGCTGGCTCTGGCGGAAACTCTCAGTAGCGCCGGCTAACGCGATACCGCAGACGGCTTAGCGCGGGTGCTAACAGATGCACTGTATATATAGACGGCAATAGGTCGCCACGGTACTCATGAAGCGCTGGCGCGGTATCGATAGGGGCACATCGATACCGCGCCGTTTGGCGCGTTGCCAGGTCTGGACCGAGGCGATGCCGAGTTACCGCGGCACGCAGGAGAGCCCAAACTGGCAAGCGACAGCACTGTGTTCCAAATCCGCAAACTTGTCGAAATCGACTTGCCGATGTCACTAAGGGACGGTTTCGGCATGCGTATGAATTTGCGCTACGCTTTTAACGAAGCCTCAACCAAGTCGAGCGAAACGCGCATGATTAAAGCTTTCTTTAATCTGTAGAGACCTAACCTCGGGTTATAAGACGGGTTCCGAATAACGAGGGTTTCGCCATGCGTATTCCTGGGCGCAGTATCACAAAATTCAAGCGGCTGCCGCTGCGCGCCGAGCTGACGCGCTTCCGCCATGATGAAGTTGGCGCCAACGCCATTGAGTTCGCCGCGGTGTCGGCACCTTTTCTGATTTTCGTGTTTGGCTTGATCGGACTGGCGTTGTACTTCTTCATCCAGAACTCGATTGAAAACGGAATGAGCCGCACCTCGCGCCTCATCCGCACGGGCGAAGCCCAAACCCAGCAGATGACGGTCAAGCAATTCAAGGACCAGATCTGCGGGACTGCCAACTCCGGCCCACCGACGACCGAGGGCGCATGGGTCAAATGCGCCAACCTTCAGATCTTTACGAGGACATACCCGGACTGGGCCTCCGCGCAACCTGAGAATTGTATCCAGAACGGCAATGCCGCCGTCAACAGCACACCTGGCAGCACGCCGATCGCAACGTCTGCGGGGAATGCCAGCGAAATCGTCATCGTGACCGCCTGCTACAAATGGGATTTCACGCGCAACATCCCGTTCCTCAAGCTCGGCAACATGGACAATGGCAAATCGCTGATGATGCAAACCATGACGGCTTTCCGTGCCGAACCATACACGCCGCCGACCAACTAGTGCCGGGCACAAGTTACCGCTGAGCGACACCTTCAGGAACAAAACCGATGACAACGCGCAATCAGATCAAACGCCGCCGGCTTCGCGGAGTTGGCAGATTCACCCGTAGCGAAAACGGTGTTGCCACGATCGAATTCGCCTTCCTCATTCCGCTGTTGATGCTGATGTCGTTCGGCGCCTTCGAAATCGGCCGCGCCGTCATCGTCCATAAGCGGATGCAGCGCGCTACCGACATGGTCGCCGACCTTGTTGCGCGTGAAGAACAGCTTGGCACGACCCACACCGAATCCGACCTGGCCCTCGACGGCATCATGCGTGCCGCCGAGCATTCGATGCACCCCTACAGCCGCTCGCCTCTCAAATTGGGCGTCATGGCCATTCGCGCCAATATCGCCAACGCCGCAAACACGACGGTCGAGTGGTCTTACAAGTTCAACAACAAGACCAACGTCACCGACTGCCCGACAGCGAAAGCCATGCCGCAGGCCGACATGATCACGGCCGGCAATACGGCCATCATGGTCGAGACCGAGTACCAATACACCCCGCTATTGACGAACATCATCCCCGGCTTGATCAAACCTATCCTGTTCAAAGACACGATGGTGTACTCGCCGCGCAAAGGCCCCGTTGAAGTCCCGAAAGACGACGACAACAACAGCGGCAACGATCCGGCATGCGCGCCGCAGATGTCGGGAATGCCGAATTAACCGGCTTGAATTGGACCGGCTGCGAACGTCGTTCAGCAACATATTTCTCAGAGACCGGAAAACCCTCCGGTATCTGCGGAACGATTTACCCTGCCGCTCCGTCTAGACCGGAACGATTTGCCGCAATACCGCCAGCCCGGCACATGCAGTGCTGCCCATATGATATGCTTACGTATCATCCGACGGCGGGTCATGGCCTTTCGCTTGTCTTGTCATCGGCTTCGACTATAAGGTCGCTTCGACGTCAACTGCGCGAAGGTGGGAGCGCAATTCGCCGATGGGACGCCGTTCAGTCCATACGCCTGAGGAACTGCGCCAACTCATTCTCGACGCCGCGCGTAGCATCGTTGAGCGCGACGGCCTCGTCGGCCTGTCGGCTCGGGAAGTGGCTCGGCTGATCGGATACTCGGCTGGCACACTGTACAATATCTTTGAGAACCTCGATGACGTGCTGCTCACGCTTCAGTCAGAGCTGCTCGTCGAGTTCGTTGAGCGGCTCAAGACAGTCAAGCGCGACTCCAATCCGTACAAAAGGGTCGATGCGCTGGCACGTTGCTACGTCGATTTCGCGCTCGAAAAACGCCGGCTCTGGAATCTGCTGTGCGTGCACCCGCTGCCCAAGGGCAAGACCCTGCCGCCAGCTTTTGACGAGGCGATTGCCTTTTTGACGACAACGCTTTCCGAGGCGCTTGAACCTATCCTGCCGCAGATGAGCCCCATCGAAGCGCGCCAGCGTGCCCGCACGCTATGGGCAGGCATCCATGGCATCACGCTCGTTGCTGTCGGCGAGAAAGTACCAGCGATGACCGGAGACACAGCGCAAGATTACGTCGCAATACTGACGAAAACCTTCCTCGATGGCATGAAAGCCCGCTAAGGCGCAGCGCCAGGCCGCTCTGCTGCGGCTGGTGCGTCAGCGCCTGCAGGTTCTGAGCCTCTGGAAATCGAGCCAGTCGTCACATCAGTGCCGCCAGCCAGATCGTCGCGCGCCAAGCGCGGCGTGGCGACAAAGCCGAACCACTTGCCCTCCGGTAGCAATCTTTGATGCAGCCCGGTCCACAAGCGCTTCGATCCAACTCCGTCGGCAAACGTCTTGGTCGGCGGCGCGACCATGAATGCCGCAGCGACGGCCGCCGCCATGGCCAATGACGCCCCCATGTGACGCGTGTCGATAAGCTTCAGCGCCGTCCCAAAGGACGCCTTGATCCGTACATCCATCACGTCCACCGAATACATCTCATCAAGGATCAGATGCGTCAGGTAGCCGATCATCATGAAGGCGGCGGCGAGCCATGCGACGCCTTCATGCCGGCCGAGGATGTGATAATAAACGACGGCTGTCGCAATCGCTGAAAACACGGCTGCTATAATCGAATGCCAGACGCCGCGATGCACAGAAATGCGATGGAAGATATAGTGCAGCCCGTAGCGCACACCAACCAGCGTGCCGAGCCACAGGATCCACAATTCCGCGATCGAGTATTTCGTCGCCGCGTTGAAAAGCACCGCAAACGAAAAGAAAATTCCAAGGCCTGCAAACATTGCGCGTCCCGGGCGCGAGTCCTTGAGGTCGATATCGGGCAACACCGACCCCAACACGCCCGCCATGGTGACGGCGACGAGATTTTCCGGCGCCACGACGTCAGCTGCGAGCGTCAACGTCGCGAGAGCGCCGGCAACAACGGTTCCGGCGGCAATATGGGTTGTAAAATTAGCCATGGGATCCTCTTCAACCGTCAGGCGCCAGCGGCGCGCGCCTCAACCGCGGGGTTATGCCTCTCTTTCAGCATCAGATTCGCGCGTGGCGAGCGAGTATCCAGCCGTCCTGGCCGGTGGATAAGCCCCAGGATGCGGGCCTCCAGCGCGGCCCATGCGTGCTGGCTTGGCGGCGCTGAATGTGCCACGTAGCTGGAAACTGCACCTAAAGCCGACTGAATTGAGCATGGCCGCGCACACACAAACGCTCCAGGATAAAGTGACCGCGTTCGCGGCCATCAACATTGCCGTTGCGGCGGCGGTGATGGCGATCAAGTATCTTGCCTACCTCGCCTCGGGATCGGTCGCGCTCTATTCCGACGCGCTCGAAAGCATCGTCAACGTCATGACGGCGATCGCGGCGCTGATTGCGATCCGGATCGGATCAAAGCCAGCCGACGCCGATCACCCGTTCGGGCATCACAAGGCGGAATTTTTTGCCGCCATCTTCGAAGGCGCGATGATCATTGTCGCCGCGATCCTGATCATGACAAAAGCCTATGCGGCCTTCCGGACCGGCAACACGCTGGACTCGCCCGGCTTAGGTCTCGCCATCAACGCGTCGGCCGCTATGATCAATGCCGGCTGGGCGTGGCTGCTGATCGAGCGCGGCAAGGCCTGGCGGTCGCCGGCGCTGACAGCGGACGGCTGGCACCTCGTCACCGATGTCGTCACATCCGCCGGCGTTTTGATCGGCCTCGGGCTCGTTATACTGACCGGCTGGCACGCGCTCGATTCTCTCCTCGCCATGGCGGTCGCACTGAACATTCTCTGGACGGGTTACGGCATTGCCATGGCGTCGATGTCGAGCCTGCTCGATCAGGCCGCGAGCCCCGAGATCGAACAGCGCATCCGCCGCGTTATCGAGGCCAACGGTCACGGCGCCCTGCAAGCGCACGACATCCGCACGCGCCAAGCAGGTCGCGCGCTATTCATTGAGTTTCATCTTGTCGTGCCGGGCACGATGACGGTCGAGGCGGCGCACGTCATTTGCGACCGCCTAGAAGACGCAATTGAGGCTGACATTGCAGGATCGGAAGCTGTGATCCACGTTGAACCCGATCACAAGGCCAAGGCCGATACGGAAGGCTCGGTCGCTATCGATACTGCGGCAACTGAGCAGCAAGCCTGAAAGCGGCTGCGAAGTCACGCGGCGGTTCATGCGCAGCTTCAATGCGACGGGCATCGGGCTGCGCCGCACGGCGTGCCTCGGCGATGAAAGCCGAGATGTGAAGCAGTAGGCTCGAGGTAGGATTGGTCGCGTCAACGGCACCTGCGATGGCAGCGCCGCGATTGAGCTCGGTCTCGGCAAGCGTGCGCGCAGTCACAGAACGAGTTGCACCGATGTCGATCAACGATGCCTGAATCTGTAACGCGGCCAGCTGTTTTTCCTGGACGTCTTGCGCTAGTGCCCATGGCATCCAGGCATTGATTTTGGAGCGCATGTCGACGGCAGCCGCAGTAACGGGCGCTGCCACTAATCGAAGCTTACCGATCGCCGCCTCCTCGGCAGCCTCGAGACTGTCAAAAGTCCCCATGTGGCCCGGCACCTTGTCGTAATTGCGCTCCTTGCGGTAACGCGCTTCACGATCGTTGGGCGAACTTAAAATCGATACCGCCAGTTCGGCGACACCCTGCTTTGCGAAGCCCAAGTGCTCTGCCGCCGCACGCGAGACATCGAGCGTGCGATCTCCGCGATAGGGCCCAGTGCTGTTGACGCGCAAAACGGCTGCCTGCTTTGATTTCGGGTTGTAGACGAGCAAGACCGTGCCATCGGGAAAGATCGGGCTCGCGGCATTGTCTGGCCGGTCGGGGCGGAATACTTCGCCAGAACTCGTCAAGCCGCAGGGATTGAAGCGGTCGCGGCGGCAATCGTCGTAGAAAGATGCCTTCACGAAGCCTCGGCGGCCGACGACGCTGTCCATTTCGCCGAGCGTGCTGACGCGATGGCACCAGCCGCCAAAGCAATAGGTGGCGCCAGGAGACTTGGCCTCAGCCGCCATCGCCATCAGCACCAGCGCGCCGGCAACAGCCAAAACGCACCGCACGGCGCGGTCGATAGAGAGGGACGCTGCAAACATCTGGACTGCACCCTAACGCTGCGATCCTTCAACACGGTCGCAAGCGGCAACTTTAGGGTGCCAGTTCCGCAAATACAGTTAATCTAAGTGCTAAAAAACTGTTATTCTAGAGATGCTTGTGCATTTACTGCGTACACATTTGATTAACGCCTGCGGCTCCGCTCAGCCCACAGATCGTAATCGTCGGCGTGCATGACCTTGGCGCGCACGATATCGCCGGGCTTGACGCCAGCTTCGCCGTTCAAGAACACGCTGCCGTCGATTTCGGGCGCATCCCACTGCGAGCGCCCGACCGCCCCGTCGTCATCGACTTCGTCGATCAACACATCGATTTCGCGGCCAACTTTTTCAGCCAGTAGTCCCGCGCTGACGTCTTTCTGTGCTGCCATGAAGCGATGCCAGCGCTCTTGCTTGACGTCTTCCGGCACGGCGCCTGCGAGATCATTGGCCTTGGCGCCGGCAACCGCTTCATACTTGAAGCAACCCGCGCGGTTGATGTTGGCGTCTCGCAGCCACTGCAACAGCAGCCCGAAATCTTCCTCCGTCTCGCCCGGAAACCCAACGATGAAGGTCGAGCGAATGGCGAGATCGGGGCAAACGTCGCGCCAGCGCCGGATGCGCTCCGCGGTTTTTTCCTGCGCCGCCGGCCGCCGCATGGCTTTGAGTATGTTCGGTGATGCATGCTGAAACGGAATATCGAGATAGGGCAGAATTTTACCCTCCGCCATCAGCGGGATGACGTCGTCAACATGCGGATAGGGGTAAACGTAGTGCATCCGCACCCAGGCGCCAAGCTCGCCGAGCGCGCGCGACAGATCGAGGAACCGCGCCTTCAGCGGCGCGCCCTTCCACGGGCTTGTCGCGTACTTGATGTCGAGACCATAAGCGCTGGTATCCTGGCTGATAACGAGCAGCTCCTTGACGCCGGCTTTGACGAGGCGTTCCGCTTCCGTCATCACGTGGTTCGCCGGGCGGCTCGCAAGATCGCCGCGCAACGACGGAATGATGCAGAACGAGCAGCGGTTGTTGCACCCCTCCGAGATCTTCAAATAGGCGTAGTGGCGCGGCGTCAGGCGCAGGCCTTCGGGCGGCACCAGATCGACATAGGGGTCGTGCAGCGGCGGCACGGCATCGTGCACCGCCTCCACCACCTGCTCGTACTGATGCGGCCCCGTGACTGCGAGCACGCCCGGATGGGCTTCGCGAATGCGGCTTTCCTCGACGCCGAAGCAGCCCGTGACGATGACGCGGCCGTTCGCAGCCATGGCTTCGCCGATAGCCTCCAAGCTCTCGGCCTTGGCGCTGTCGAGAAAACCGCAGGTGTTGACCACCACAACGTCGGCACCATCGTAGTTTGCCGCAATCTCGTAGCCTTCCGAGCGCAGCTTGGTGATAATGCGTTCGCTATCGACCAGCGCCTTCGGGCACCCGAGCGACACGAAGCCGACCTTCGGCGGGGCTTTTGTTTTCACTTGCGTTGGCGCGGCTGCGGCACGGCGCACTTTCGGGCTTGCCTTCGCGCCGGGCTTTGCAGAGGTTTGGGTCATAGCGGCGCTTCTAGCCCTGGGTGCGATCAAGCGCAATTGCGACAGTGAAGCAGCCAGGGCCACAACATCAAAGGTATGGTTTCCTGTGACATCGACCGCTTCCGCCGCCGCCCCATTGGCGCCCCTCGATCCCATCGCCGCCGCAAGGCTGTGGCTCAACGAAGGCCGCAATGCCGCGCTCGCGACCGTAGTCGACACCTGGGGCTCGGCATCTGTGCCTGCTGGAGGGCAGATGGCCATTGCGGGTGAAGACCTATTCCAAGGCTCCGTCTCGGGCGGCTGCGTCGAGGCCGATGTCATTGCCAGCGCCCTCGATGTCATCGCGAGCGGTACGCCGCAGACGCTCGCCTTCGGTGTCGCCGACGAAACAGCCTGGCGCGCCGGACTTGCCTGCGGCGGCAAGGTCCGCGTCCATATCGTCCGCCTGGATCGCGCTGCGGACATCGCTCTGTTCGATCGGCTTGATACCGCGCGCGGCGCTCGTTCTGGCGTCGTCGTCGCCACGCGCCTCGCGGACGGGACCCGAACCGTCCACACGGCGGAGTCCGCCTTGCCGGGCATTTCCGAAACGCTCGCAACAGGCCAGTCCAAACTCATCGCAGACGCCAACGGCGAGACGTTTCTGCACGCGCTGACACCGCCACCGCGCATCGTCATTGTCGGCGCGACACACATCGGCCAGCATCTCAGCCAGCAGGCGCGCGCCATCGGCTACGAGGTGGCGGTGCTCGACCCGCGCGGCGCCTTTGCCGGCCCGGCGCGGTTCGACGAGGCCATCGTCACCACCGCCTGGCCCGAAACCGGGCTGCAAAAGCTCATCGATCCCTTCACAGCCATTGTCACGCTGACACACGCCGACGCCATCGACGACGAGGCCCTTGTGATCGCACTTCGCTCGTCAGCTCGCTACATCGGCGCGCTCGGCTCGCGCAAGACCCACGCCAAGCGGGTCGAGCGCTTGCGCGCAGCGGGCTTTAGTGACGCTGACATTTCCCGCATCCGCGCACCCATCGGATTGGATATCGGCGCCAAATCGGCGGGCGAAATCGCCGTGTCAATTCTCGCCGAAGTCGTCGCCGCATTCCGCAAAGGCATCGCGTGAGCAAAGTCTCGGCTATCATTCTCGCCGCCGGGCGTTCGTCACGCTTTGCAGGCGGCAACAAGTTGCTGGCAGAGATCGATGGCATCCCGATCGTCCGTCGCGTTGCGCTGCAAGTCGCAGCATCCCCCGTCAATGACATCATTCTTGTGACCAGCGCGGATGACGGCGCCGTCGCGGCCGCAGCGGGCGCTGGCCGCTGGCGCCACATCGTCAACCCAGAACCGTCGCATGGCCTGTCATCGTCGCTGAAGGCCGGGCTAGTGGCGGCCGGTACCGGCACAGACGGCGCGCTCGTTGTCCTCGCCGATATGCCTGCGGTATCGGAGGCGCTGATCGCCAAACTCTGCGCCGCTTTCGACGCTGGTGGTGGCAACAAAATCGTCTACCCGCGAAACGTTGAAGAGATGCAAGGTAATCCCGTGCTGTGGCCGCGTGCGTTGTTTGCGGACTTGATGCAGCTTGAAGGCGACAGCGGCGGCAAGAAGCTGCTCAACCAGTACACGCAACTTTGCCAGCCGCTCGATGTCTCAGGTGATGATGCCTTCACTGACATCGATACCCGCGCCGATCTCGCGCGCATAACTTCAGGTGCGAACTAGCCGGTACGCCGCAGGTGATTATCGAACGCCAAACCCGCCAGTTCCGTCACAGACAGCACCTCGCCGCCGACCCGCTCATGGCGCAAAGTGCCGAAGCCCGACGTCGCCGCGAAATCCGCCACATCGTCATGCGCGATACCGCAAGCGTCCTTGAGCAAACTCGTCGCCGCAAATCGCCCGGTCGCCGCATTGATGAAGACGATGCGCCCGGCCTTTGGCGCGCTCGCGGCAATATACCGGCCGTCGCGGCTGGCCGCGATCGAGCCGATGTAGCCTTTGAGATCGATGGCGCCCGTCGCCGGCGGCGCAACCAACCGCAGTGCCGTGTCCATTCCGGCCGAACCGATCAACTGGGGTGCTGCGCTCAACGCCCCTTCCCATTGCCCGCCAAACCACAGCCCCCCGGCAGCATCGGCCGCGATATGGCGCAGCGACAGCTGTTGCAAATCTCCGCTCAGAACATGCTTGGCGCGCAAGGCTCCCGACGCAGCGTCGACGAACGTCAGAGATGGCTCCATGGCATCCAGATTGAGATTTTCGCGGCCCGCGTCCGGCACTGTATCGAGCCCGCCATTAGCAACCGCGAGTGTCTTGCCGTCGCCGAGCAGAATAATCTCGTGCGGGCCGAGACCAAAGCTCTCGTGCTCGCCGATCTTCTTGTAACCGCGTGCGACGTCATAGATGCCGATGACGCCGCGAGCGCCCGCGATGTCGTTCTCCGACACGTACAGTAAACGGCCATCGTGCGAAAATGCGCCATGGCCGAAGAAGTGGCGGCCGTCCTGCGCTGTAAAGATCACAGGCTCCGACGCCCGCGCCGTTTCGAACGCGACCGCGAACGTGCCGGGCCTGCGCGCGAATGCAACCGCCCGGCTAGATGCCGCATGCACCGCAATGTCGTGACCGCGCGCCGACAGCGGCACCTCGCGCAGAAGCGCGCCGGTCTCGGACAGCAGCACAATCGCAAACGATCCGTCAGCGCGTCGCACCGTTGACGCAAACGCGACTTGAACTCCGGCTAGTTTTGCCGAAAGCGCAGTGACGGGTCGCGCAGCCGTCGCCGCCACCGTACCAAGCAACAGGTTGCGCCGGTCAATCGCCATCGAGTTCATTGAACCCCACAGTCAGCCCGGCCGCAGGCGACATTTCACCAACGATCAGCTTTCGCAAGCCGGTGATCCTGTCGAACAGTACGCGCACCAGCGGCGCCTCGTCTTCTGCAGCACTTGCCGAACGCCCGCCCGCGCCATCGCTGGCCTGCATCACGCGCCAGGCGCCGCCGGCCCAGTTTTTCACCCAGTCCTTGTCCTCAGGCAGAAAGTCCTCAAGCGCCGCCGCGTCATACAGCGCCTGCAACGACGCGACGCTCGCCGCGTAGTAAGCCTTCGACAGATTGGCCTTTTCAAACGGCCCGGCCAGTGTCGCGGCTGTTTCAAAGTGCGGCTTCACCTGCATGTCGGCGATCAGCTGAAACCCGACGAGCAACGCTTTGACAATCTCCGCCGCCGACTCCTGCGAGCCCTTGTAGGTGTCGTTATCGGAACCCGGACGCAGCATCTTGTCCTTCCAGCCGCCGTCCATGGTCCATGCGTCTCGCAACCGGTGGGCCAGCGCCGCCACGTTCTCAGCAATCGCCAACGCAAAGGCGCAACGGAATGCCGATGCCGCACCCGGCGCCAGCGGCGCGTCTTTATCGGTCAGCAAAACCTCCAGCGCCGGCAACCCCTGCAGCGCCGCGCTCTGCTTGGCGAGCGCACCGCCTTCGACGGCCTTCAGGTCGCTCGTGGCAATAAACGGCCGCATCTGCCGCGCCATGATCCCGCGCGGGTCGGGCCAGAACGAAATCTTTTCGCGCAAGCCAGCGTCGATCATCGGCCCGAAGCGCAGAAACTCGACACCCGCCCAAGCTTCGACCGTCTGCCGGAAATGGCCGCTCAGGTCTTCGCGCGACGCGTCGTCGCCGTTTTCGCACACGCGCTTGACATCACCGGCCAGCGGCTCGGCAGCGATTTCAAGGGCCGCAACGCGCGGCAGGATATGCTTTTCAAGCGCGCTGATCACCAAGCCCGAGTGGCTTTGCGGCGCTGCCGCGAGGCTCGCCGTCACAAGCGCAAGCATGCCGAACGCCACGCCGGCGACCCATATCACAAACAGTTCTATCGTTCGTTTTACTGTCATCTCTGGTCCACGTAGTCGATTAATCGTTTACGGTCCGCCTTCGTTAATGCTGTGAACGCCGACCGGCTCCTGTCTGCCTCGCCGCCGTGCCGTCCAATGGCCTCTTCGACCGTTTTTACTGCCCCATCGTGAGTATACCGGGGGGGCAAATCGCGGGGATAAGTTTTTTTTGCGATCAGCGGCGCCGTCCGCCATTCAGACGAGGCGACACCCGGCTCACCAACATGGTCGTCGAGCTCTCGCCCCATATCGTGCAGCAGGAAGTCGGTAAAAGTGATAACGGTGCTGCCGTCGCTGGATGTCATCTCTGGTACGTGACACGCGGCGCAACCGGTTTTTTCAAACAGCGCCGCGCCCGCTCTATCTTTCGCAGCATCCGGCGCACGCACTGTGGCTAGATATTCGGCAACGAGGTCCAGCATGACGGTTGAAACTTCGCGATTGTCGAACAGCACGCTTTCACCCGTTGGCGCAGCGGTACATTCGGTTTGCACAGCCGTGCAATCGCCAAACGGCATCGGCGCGCGCGGGCTCGATAGCCCGAGATCGATCGCAAATGCGTGCGCGATTTGATCTTGCAGCGTCGCGTGTGCCGCCTTCCATCCATACCGCCCGATGCCCGTTTCAAGCTGATTGACCCGGCCCGAAATGCCGTCGCCATTGGCGTCGTCAGGATCGGCATGTTTGAGAATCTCAGCGTCTGGAATTGTGCCGAACGCCGCACGGCCCGCCAGCGATGGCGCTAAGCGCGGCCCAGCTGCGACGCCTGACGTCAAAGGCGGGCCTTCGATCTTGTATTTGAAAGACGGCAGGAACGTCGCAGAACCCTCGGGGCTTAAACCCTGCATCGCACTTGTCTGCAGCTGCAATCCATAAAACGGATCCCTGCCGCCCGACGCTGCGCCGAAGCGCACGACCGCACCCGCCAATATGGTCGCGCCGTTGCGCTTGACTACGCGCGACCCGCCTGCATCGATATGGCACCCCGCACACGAACGCGCATTGAACAACGGTCCCAATCCATCGGACGCGTTTGTCGATGACGGCGCCGGAACCCAAATCCGGTCGAACAGCGCCTTGCCGGCAGCGGCGTCCAAGCCGTCTGCCGCGCCGGCGCGCGACGCAGCGACAGCGACGGCAATCGCCAGGACAATGACGACGAGCCTCATGAGACGTCAAGATGTCCCATCATGCCCGTCTCCTGGTGTTCGAGGATATGGCAGTGAAACATCCATTTCCCAGGATTGTCCGCAACGAACGCCACCTCTAGCCGCTCCTTCGGCAACAGAAGCACTGTGTCGGCGCGATGCGGCGGAATTTTCCGCAGGCTTGACGACAAAATTTCGAACGTATGCCCGTGGATGTGGATCGGATGGGTGTGTGGGGTCAGGTTCTTCAACTCAAAAATGTAGCTTTTGCCTTTTTTCAATTGCGCTAGCGGCGGCCCGAGCATCTTGTTGTCCGCACTCGACCAGGCTTGCTTGTTGATGGCCCAAAACGACCGCTTCGACAGACACAGCGACCCGATTTCAAGGCCGATGCCCGCTTGCGCCAGATCAGCGATCGCCATACCTGTCGCCGTCGCCGAGAATTCAAACGGCACGCTCTCGGCAATTTTCCGGTCGGCGGCTCGCGCTCGTCCATATTTTAACGGCTTGGCGCTGAACCGGTCGCGGCGCAGCGGCTTGCCTTCAGCCGTGAACTCAGCGAGCACGACGGGAGTTGCCGAAAAATAATCGATTAACTTGACCGTCTCGCCGGCTTTCGGCGACCGCATCAGGATGTCGAGACGCTGGGCCGGGCCGAACCGCCACGACGCGAGTGTGATCGGCGCGCACGGATTGCCATCGACGGCGATGATCGCCGCATCCGCGCCCTCGAACCCAATTTCGGAGATCCGCGCCGGATCGACGTTGAAAAGCCGCAGCCGCACATTCGCCGATGCCGGTACCTCGTAGACCGGTTTGGTGATACCGTTGACGGCGCGCATAGTTCCCGCCGTCCCGGCCTTGGCCGCGCCCTCGTCCGTCGTGAACGGCAGGAAGGTCTTGCCGGGACCGAGCCGCCAATCCTTCATCATCAGCACAAGTTCGTAGTCGGACGGCTCAACCTCGTCACCCTCGACGATCAGCACGCCAAAAAGACCGCGTCCGAAGTGCTCGACCGAGTTGCAATGGGTGTGAAAAAAGTATGTGCCCGTATCCGGCGGCGTGAAAGCGTAGCGGCCTTCCGTGCCGGGCTGGATCGGGTCTTGCGTCAGATAAGCAACGCCGTCCTCGCGGTTTGGAATCCGCAGCCCATGCCAATGGATCGTCACGTGCTCGCCCGGCCGCGTCAGACTGTTTTTGACGATTGCTTCGAACCGTTCGCCAGCCTTGATCCGCAGCACCGGAAAATCGCTGCCATCCTGGAACGTCCACAGCGGCAGCGCCGAACCACCGAAACACGGCAGCGCAACCTGACGCTCGGCAATCTCAAGCAGGATCGGCCCGGCACCGGCGCGTTGCGCCGTCATCGGGGCAAAGGTCTCGGCGCGCACTGGAGACTTAAACGAACGCAATGCGGCGGCGCTGGCTGTCAGTGCTGCCGCACCCGTTACAAGTTTTCGCCGCGTTAGCATGACGGAACTATTAGCACACTTTCCTCAATGCCTCAGCCCCGGCTATGCCCCTAGTTGGCGCCGATCGTCTCAGGCTTATCAAGGCTGTCCGAGCCTTCGATCGTAATCTTCAATTTCAGCGCGGCGACAACGGCCTCAACTGCACGCGCCTGCGCCACAAGGGCATCGACACCATCGAGCACCAGCTTGTTGCCGGCGTCATTCCCGGCGGCCAGCATCTGGTCGTAGGCCATTTCGCCTGAATCAGCCTTGTCCTTGATCGCCTTGAGCTTGGCATGCGCCGTTGCCATCGCCATTTCAACGCGCTTAGCGGCATCCGGTGCCTTGCTGCGGGCGATCTCGGCAATACTGGCGCCGCTGACCTTGGTCGCGCCGTCGTAGCGGCCGTTCCAAATCGCCATCATGCCAACCTGATCGTTGTAGTGGCTGTTGTGGGTGTTGTCGGAGAAGCAGTCGTGCTCTTCTTCCGGGTCGTGCAGCAGCACACCGAGCTTCATGCGCTCGCCTGCGAGTTCGCCGTACGACAGCGAGCCAAGCCCGGTCAAAATCGTTGCCAGCTGCGCGTTAGGTTTCTGGCCCGAAACGGCCTTGCGTGCCGCCCCGCCCGCCCTCCAGTTTTTCGTCATGGCTGTCAGGTCGTCGATCAACAGCGTCGACGCCGCTTTGAGATAGTCGCGGCGGCGGTCGCAATTGCCACCCGTACAGGCTTTCAAATCGAAATCGGTTGCGGGGCGCGCGCCTGACCCCGGTCCCGTACCGTTGAGGTCTTGCCCCCACAGCAGGAACTCGATGGCGTGATAGCCGGTGCCGACGTTGGATTCGACGTCCATGGCACTGTTCAGCTGGCCGATGACGGCTTTATTGATCGTCTTGGCGTTGAGCTTCTTCGCGCCGAGGCGCAGCTCCTTGTTGGCGATGATGTTGGCGCCATACATCGGGTTCTCAGCTTTGGTCTCGCCGTAGGATGCCTTGTCGACATAGTCGATCAGGCCTTCGTCCAACGGCCAGGCGTTGACCAGGCCTTCCCAATCATCGACAATTTTGTTGCCGAAGCGATAGCCTTCGGTCTGCATGTAGGGCACGCGCGCCGACTTCCAAGCCGCCCGCGCCGGATCGAGTGTGGTCGCCGACGGCGACGCGAGGAGCGCGTCGATGGCGGTGTCAAGTTCCTTTGCAGTTGCAAGGGCGTCGCCGTACATTGCGGCCGCCACATCGGCGTAGGTCGCGACAACGTCGCTGTTGGACGGCGCTGCGGTAACCTGCGGGCCTGCCACGGCGGCAGCAAGTAAAACGGCTGCGACCAAACGCAGTGTCGGCAAAACGCTCGGCATCGGATCCTGTGACCTTCCTGGCAAAGCCGCCCCAACGCGACGAAACAGTTGGACTGCGGCACGCTTCGATTATTTACTATGCCGGTATACATTAAAAAGCGGGGATGGTGTCAAGGGCCGAACGGGTTTCCGGCCGATCCCCGCCAGCACCCTTGCCACGGCGGCGCAAAACGTGAAACAAGCGTGACGAATGTTCGCGGGGCAACTCACGCCCTCACGACCGAACGAGGGCCTGCCGGCGGCTATGAGACTAACTAAGCAGACAGGGCACGCCATCCGCATTCTGGTCGATTGCACGCGGGCAACCGGCCAGCTCGTCAAGGTTGCCGAGATCGCCAAGCGGCTCGAAATCACCAAACAGAATGTGTTCAAGATCGTTCACATCTTGGCGCGGGCAGGCTTCGTCGCCCCGGTTCGCGGACCGGCAGGCGGCGTTCGCCTGGCAAAACCGCCGCAATCTATCCGCGTTGGCGATGTTGTGCGGGCGATCGAGGTGACAAGAGTCCAGATCGACGACGATGGCGGTGATGGTACAAAGCCCGTCGCCGAGGGCGGCGCACTCAACGCCATCTTCGATGACGCTCTAACGGCATTTATTACCGTACTCGACCAGCACACGCTTGCCGATCTGGCGCAATCGCCGCGATTTGACAACGGCAACATCGACCGCAAGGTGTCGTCTACCAAGGCACGCGGAAGCGGCGCCAAGCCGCGCAAAAAATCTGCCAGTGGCAGCAGGCGGGGCTGACCCGCACGCGGCTTAAGTCATACTCACCTGATAAACCGCGTCTCCCATCAACGCGTAGCGCACCGACCATTCGACGGGGCCAGCCGACATGGCGCGCGCTACCCGGTCGATCCGCAGGAGCGCCTTGTCCTTGGCAACACCAAGCTTGGCTGCAACCTGATCATCGGCGTTGACGCAGGATACCTGCTCGACGACCTTGGCGATCGCAACGTTATGGTGGCGGCGATACAACGGGAATAGGAACTGGCCGCTTCTGATATCCAGGCTTTCAAGGCCAGCGAAGCGCTCATGCGGCACACTGATGCGTTCAAACACCCGGAACGTCTCTGACGCTGTCCAAACGGACTCGAAGCGAATGACCTTTGCGCCTTCGCGCAAGTTCAGCCGCGTGCGTTCCTCAGCTGTCACTTCGCCGACGATTGCCGTCATTGGCGCCGCGATGGCTTTGAGCTTCTTGCCGCTTGAAACGATATTGGAAAAGCGTTCGAGTTCGGTGTCCTCCGAAATCTCGACGACAAACGTTCCGCGTCCCTGGCGGCGGTGGATCAGCCTTTCATCCTCGAGAATTTCCAGCGCCTTGCGCACGGTCCCTATGCTCACGCCAATATCTTTGGCGAGTGCGGCCTCGTTCGGCAGAGGTGCTGTCGGGCTCCATTCGGAGGCGCAGATTTTTCCGCGTAACATCGCGGCGACCTGAGCATATAGCGGTCCGGCAAAGGGCATTGCCGGTCCGGCCGGATTGTGCGTCACCATCTCGCTCTCCTCTCGCTGATCTGCAGCCTTAGCTGTGACGCAAGCGCCAAACCTATGTCTTTTAGAGAACCAACGACGCGAGACAGAGATTGAACTCCGCTAGATCGAATCTATCCTTCAATTCCCGTAGAACGGGTACTATTCACACTCCGGTGCCGCGTCGTTGTTTGCGTCGTGTCAAAGTGTGTCTAACGTTTCCACCCCTTTCGCAGTTTAGAACCTGGTGACTTATGGACGACGAAGGCAGCGCCGCGACGCAACGCGTCCGGCACAACACGGCGCCAGAATTTGACGACATGGTGCGCATGGCCGGCGGCTTCGCCCACAACTTTAACAATCTGCTCACCGTCATCAGCGGCAATCTGCAACTCGTCGAAATGCGCCTTCACGATGCCGCGCTCAAATCTCTGCTGCGCGAGGCGGCGCTCGCCTGTGAAATGGGAGCGCGGATGACCGAGCGGCTATTGACCTACGGTCAGCGGCGGCGTCTCGATCCCGTCGTATCGCACGTCAATGAAATTCTACACGCGATGGAGAGCGTCGTCCGGCAGGCCGCTGGACCTAGCACCTCCGTCGTCTTGACGCTGGACCCTGAGGTGGCTTCGATACTGGTCGACCGCAGTGAGTTCGAAGGCGCCATACTCAACCTCGTGCTCAACGCCCGTGACGCCATGCCTGACGGCGGCGAGCTTGAAATTGCGACCCGGCACTTCGATCAGCCGGCAGGCGCGGAAAATCCTCATCGCCTCACACCCGGCCGCCATGTCCGGGTCAGCGTTGGCGACACCGGCACCGGAATGGCCCCAGACGTTGCGCGCCGTGCGTTCGAGCCGTTTTTTTCAACGAAAGATAGCGATCGCGGAACTGGCCTTGGCCTTGCGACGGTGCTGGGCTTTGCCGGGCAATCCGGAGGAACAGCCGTCCTTCACAGCGCGCCCGGACGCGGCACCGCCGTGCACCTTTATTTCCCTGTGCACGCCGGCAAAGTCACTGAGGCGTAACTTTTGCTGCGAAAACATAGCCAGCGCCACGCACGGTCTTGATGATCTTGGGCGCGGCAGTATTTTGTTCGATCTTTTTTCTGAGCCGGCCGACGAGCGTATCGACCGCGCGCTCGAGCGGATCGGCGTCCTGTCCGCTGACGATATCGAGCAGCAGGGCGCGCGACAGCACCCGCTGCGGCCGCTGGATAAACGCATGGAGTAAGCGGAATTCCGCTGCGGTCAAATCATGCGCGGCACCGTCCGGCGCCATCAGGGCGCGTGCAGAAACATCGAGCAGCCAACCGTCAAACCGGAAGCCGTTGCGGCGGTCCTGCGCAAGCCCCCGCGGCGGCGACTCGGTCCGGCGCAGCACTGCCCGCACTCGCGCCAGCACTTCACGCACGTTGAATGGCTTGACGATGTAATCGTCGGCACCGATTTCAAGTCCGACGATTCGATCGACGTCACTCGCCTTCGCCGTCACCATAATGATCGGCACGTCTTTGACGGTCCGGATCTCGCGCGCAATCGCCAATCCATCTTCTCCGCCGAGCGTCAAATCGAGCGTGACGAGCGAGACATCGTGCGCGTCGAGGCAGCGCACCAGCTCTGCCCGGTTGCGCGCATCGGAGACGGCATAGCCTTCATGCTCAAAAACGCTTCGAAGCAAACGCCGGATGGCCCCGTCGTCATCGACCACTACTATGTGGTGCGGGTGCGCCCTCGGCTCGCCGTATGCCGCCGATTCAGATTGTGTGTTTTGATCAGGAGCCATGACGCGCAATCGGCCCGTTCTTTGATTTGCGAACGCTCTTTTGAACGCATCGCATTGCGATGACCCGGACGCAATTCCCTCGAAGACATCTAAACGACGTACGTTGGAGTTATCGCGAGACACATCAACATCACAGTTTTTCAGCAGTCTTGCCAGTGTTCTTTCACGTGGCGGCAACTCCTTCATGGCCATGATCACGATACGCACACGAGAGGCACTCGCAACGTGAGAACGCCCCGTGTGCAGCAAAACGTGAGTTCCCCTGCGGCGCAGCTTTTGGTCGTTGCGTCCGCCAGCCGGCAGGTATGACATCTATGACGTTTCAAGACCTTTTCACTGCATTCTCTGGTGATCCACAGGGTGACACAGCCTGCGAGCCAAGCGCCGGAGAACGGCAAATCATTCCCGCTGTTATTTCCGAGATTGATTTTGCACTTGCCGCAACTGCGATGACCACTAGCCTGGTGACCGCCAAGGCGCTGTTTAAACCGGTGTCGCCGGTGCTATCAACGTGCGCTTACCTTCCACCCGATCCCGTTTTATCGTCGGCTGAAGCGCTCCGCGTCACGGATCTCGCACTACCAGTGTTGTTCGCAGCGGCGCTCCGCGACTTTCGCAACGGCGCCGCAACCGCTAAGCTGGCAACGATTGTGTTCGAGGCGCACGATCTGGAGTCTGCGGCGAGCCAGGGCAAGGGTTGGATGCGGCTCAGTGCCCAGTGGCGCCAAGTTGCAGCTTCAGGCGTCACTGCTGGCGATGAGGCACATCGGCTGGCGATGACAATTGATGGCGGATGCTTCGCGCACTGGCCGGAGTTGCGGCAACTTTTGGTTCTGGTTCGAGACGGCGAAACGCCAAGCGTCAGCATGACCGGCGAACTCTTGTTCCCAAATTGGGCCGACCGTCGCGGGGCACGCCGTAAAATATTGAACATGCCGGCGTGGCACTGTTTCGGCGAAGAGCGGCGGCCCGTGACCCTTGCCGACATCTCGAACACCGGCTTCGGACTGACGGGTTGCCGCAACCTGTCGGCCGGATCGCCGGTCGCGGTTTCGTTGCCGTCAGGTCGCTTGTTGTCGGGCGTCGCCATGTGGGCCCGCGACGGCCGTGCCGGCGTGAGATTCCGCGAACCGCTGACCCGCAACGATGTTTTGCTGGCGTGACACCGGCATTTTTCAGCTCACCGGCTGCAGGCAGGTCCGGATGTTGCGGGCAATACCGAGCATCAAGTCCCCGTAGAGCTCCGGCCCCGGCTTGAGCGCCTGCCCCTCGGCGTCGAGCGTCCCTGAGCGCGCTTTTGTGCCTTCGGTCACAGCCGCAACGAGGTTGGGCTGGAACCCCGGCTCGGTGAAGACGCACACAGCGTCGAGAGACCCAATTTTCTTGCGCACAGCCGTCAGCCGCTTGGCGCTCGGCTGCACGTCGGGGCTGACCGTGATCGAACCGGCAGCGGCAAGCCCAAAGCGGTTCTCGAAATACTGCGTTGCGTCGTGAAACACGATGAACGGCTTGTCCTTGACCGGCGCGACAAGCGTCTCGATTTCCGCCGTCAACGCATCGAGCTTGGCGAGCACGGCGGCCCTGTTGGCTTTCAATTTGTCGGCGTGATCAGGATAGGTCTCAGCGAGTACCTCGGTCACGGCATTGACAATCACCTTCGCGTTGGCGGGGTCGAGCCAGACATGGCCGTCCTTGCCCTCGTGATCATCGTCGTCACGCTCAGCGTGTTTGCCGCCCTTGTCGTGGTCGCCATCCTTATCGGCGTGATCGTCGTGCCCCTTCTCATCGTCGTGCGCGTGCTCCTCGAAGGCGCCGCCGTGGCGCTGATCGAGCAGCTTCATGCCGGCGACGTCGCTCAGTGATACGAGTGCGACGGACTTCGGCAACGCTGCAACAATCTTGCGCGTGAACGGCTCGACGGCCTCTGAAACGCGGATGAAGACGCCCGCTTCATTGATGGCTTTGGCGCCGGACGGCTTCAATGTAAACGTGTGCGGCGAGGCTGCCCCATCGACGACGAGCGCCGGGATTGCAATACCGTCCATGACTTGCGCGACAAGCGAGTGCACGGGCTTTATAGTCACGACCACTTTGGGTTCAGTGGCATTTGCCGCTGACACCGTCAGGCCAGTGGCCGCAACCAGCAACGGCAAGCCACGCCAAGACATCCAATGCAACATTTGACCGTTTCCTGCAGTTGTTTTCGAATTGCGTATATTATAACAACCATGATTAAATTAGCAAGCGGCTTTGCGCGCGGCACGCCGCCGCCCTCCAGTGTCGCATTGCCGCCATGATCGGTCGCGACTTGTGTTATAAATAGATTTGTTTGCGCAGACGCTCTGACATGAGGCCAACAGACCATGCCGGCAAATATTTTGCGCACACGATTGATAGCAACAGCACTGTCACTGGTCTGCGCCGCGATGCCGGCCAGCGCCCACCCGCATGTCTGGGTGACATATGAATCTACCGTGACCTACGACAAGGGCACCGTGACGGGCATCGAGCACATCTGGACCTTTGACGACATGTACACGGCCATGGCTGTGCAGGGCCTCGACAAGAACGGCGACGGCAAATACGACCGCACTGAACTTGCCGAACTCGCCAAGGTCAACATGGATGGCCTGAAGGACTTCGACTATTTCACGTTCGCCAAGCTTGGTTCGCAGGACATAAAATTTTCTGGTCCCGCCGACCCTTGGCTCGAGCACACCAACGGCGTCCTCCGCCTGCACTTCCGCATGCCGCTCGCAACACCTGTCCTTGCCGAAGCCGAGGGACTGAACTTCTCGGTTTATGATCCATCGTTCTTCATCGCTTTCGAGCCTGAAAAAACCGACGCCATAAAACTTGCAAGTGCACCGGCCGGATGTTCGGCATCAATCGGCCTTCCCGCGGACGACAAGGCCGCAGCCGAAGCTCAGAAACTTGGCGACGCCATGGCGCAACAGCTCGGCGGCCAGGGCATGGGGTTCGGCATGGCCAAGACCGTCACGGTTTCATGCAAAAAGTCGTAAAGCGCTCCGTCGCCGCGCTCTTGTTCGCGATCTTTGCCGCGTTTTTCTCAGCCGTTGTTATAGCGGGCGAGCCCCCGCAGCAGAAATCGCCATTGGGCTTGCCCATTCCGTCGCCGTCAACCGCTGCGCCCGAAACCGCCACTGTGCCACCAGTCGCGGCATCTCAAAGTGTCACCACTCGCATCTGGACCTGGGTTTTCGAAACCCAGAGCCGCCTGAACCGCGATATGGCATTGGCCGTTCGCGGTCTCAAAAGCGAAAATCCAATCGCCGCCGCGCTGACATTGATCGGCATCGCCTTCGCTTACGGCGTTCTTCACGCCGCGGGTCCAGGGCACGGCAAGGCCGTCATCTCATCCTATGTTCTCGCCAACGAAGAAACCGTGCGGCGCGGCATTGCCCTGTCGTTTCTCGCGGCCCTGTTTCAAGCCCTCTCCGCAATCCTGTTCGTCGGCATTCTGGCTTTGCTCCTGAAGCAAACGAGCCTGCAAATGCGGTCAACGGAAGCCACAATCGAAACGCTCAGCTGGGGCCTTGTCGCCGCCGTCGGCGCCTACTTGTTGTGGCGGCAGATCGCGCCGCTTCTGGCGGCGCGCCAAGAGCCCGACGATAGCGAAGGCCCGGCTGGCGCCCACCAAGGCGCGCTCATTCACCCGCAGGTACAAGCCCACATTCACGGACCTGACTGCGGATGCGGCCACAGCCACATGCCATCGCCAAGAGACCTTCAGGGCACGGCGTGGTCGTGGCGGCAAGCCCTGCCGCTGGCGCTTTCGGTCGGCATCCGGCCGTGCTCGGGCGCCATCCTGCTGCTCATCTTTGCCCTCAGCCAAGGCATGCTGTGGGCCGGCATCATCGGCACCTTCGCCATGGCCCTCGGCACCGCGATTACGGTGTCCATTCTCGCCAGCATGGCCGTCGGCTCTCGCAATTGGGCTGAGCGCATGTCGGGGCCAGGCAGCGTGTGGGCAGCGCGCATCCAGACCACAGCCGGCATTGCAGGCGCAAGTCTCGTGTTTCTGCTTGGCGCTGCGTTTTTCGTTGCATCCCTCAAGGGTTCCGGACCGCTGTAAACTCGCAGCAAATGACCGCCGCTGTCATTGTGCCAAATCGATACGGTGATTAACCAGCGCTTCAACTCTTGCCCCAGCAGGCCGCCGCCTGCCTCTACAATCGCCCCAGTTTAGAGTGGGCAATGGGCAGGACATCGTAATGCGTGCAGTTTTGAAGTTGGCCGTGTGTCTCGCAGCACTGTTGCCCGCCGCTGCGGCCGTGAAAGCCGACATCGATCCCGATGCCCCGGCGCCAAAAGCCGGCACCTTTCAGCTCGTCGTCATGGAGGCGCCTGGCTGCACCTATTGCGGCATCTTCCGCCGCGACGTGTTACCGTCATATGAGGCTTCCGAGCGGGCCAAGGAGCTGCCCGTGCGCTTTCTCGACGTCAACGACCAGGCCGCCAGCGGTCTCGACCTGCAGACCCCGGTCGATATCGTGCCGACCTTCATCGTCGTCAAAGACAAAAAGGAAGTCGGGCGCATTCCGGGCTATGTGGGGCGAGAGAATTTCTATCTCGCCATCAACCATCTGATGTCGGCCGCGCCCTGAGTTGGCGGCGCGAGGTTCTAGCCCCGCCGCAAATTTCGCCGATTGTCTTGCGAGCCTCGACGCGCTCATATGAGCGCCGCCAATCCGCAATCGAGCAAGGGGCTAGGCCCGCGTGAACCGCCGCGAATTTCTGCAATCATCGGCCTTGACCGCGATCGGCACCGCCGGTGGCGCGACCGCGGGCTTTGCTGCACCGGCATACATCACGCGCGTCCACGAGCTTGCGCTGATCAGCACTTGGCACGCTGGTGCCGGCGGCTACAGCGATGATGTTTATCGCTTGGCGCGGCGCCTCGAGCAGGCCTGCGGCGGCCGCGTGAAATTGCATCTCGCAACGGGGCCAGCCAGCAGCATCACGGCGCTGTCACAATACAGCACCGCGCTCCACGCCGGTCTCGAGCACGACAACGTCGCGCACCATCCGGTGTTCGGATATTTCGCTGGTCTGCCGTGTGGCTTCGGGCTGCCGTTTGCCGCACATCACGCTTGGCTGACCTTGGGCGGCGGCGCGGCGCTCTGGACCGAACTCGGGCGCAAGCATGCCGTGATGCCGTTTATGGGCGGCCATAGCGGGCCCGTGGCCGGGCTATGGTCCAAGCGGCCACTGCTGTCGCTGAACGACGTCGCGGGCAAAACAACATTCACGCGCGGTCTCGCAACGGACGTCGCCAAAGGACTCGGCGCGGCGGCCACGGCCAGCGTCACGAGCAACATCGCCGCCGATATGGAATGCGGACTTACCGGCGTTGCGGAATGGGGCAGCGCTTCCGTCTCATTGGACGCCGGTCTCGCGGACGTCGCTAAATACTGCGCCCGTGACGGCCTAACGCCGTGTGGAAGCATCATGTCTTTGAGCGCAAGCCGAGATCTCTGGGACCGTTTTGACCGCGATATTCAAAACGCGATTCGGCAGACGGCTGGTGATGAGGCCCGCCGCTCCGCCGCAGCCGCTTATGCCAATCACGCGATCGTCAGGCGCGCGTTGGCCGATACAAAATCGGTAACGTTCTACACTCTGCCGGACGACATCCAAACGGCAGCGCAGCGCATTTCTGAGGCCGTCGTCGCCGATATCGCCAGCCGGGATGGCTTATCGCAGCGCGTCAATGCCAGCTATCTTGAAGCCCGGCGTGCATGGAACGCCGGCGCAAACAAACGAACAGCTGTCAGCTAAACCTGTCACATCATCCCCCACACCTCCTGTTGCAGCGCAAAACTTCCCTCCACTGACAGAATTCTATTGTGCTGGTGTAAAGACGGGATCACGAATAATTGCCGTAGGGTGGTCACGATGCTGGGCCACACAATTGCTCCGTATGCCGCGACCCCGAACCAGGCCGCCCCAATCCGGAAAGGATTGCCCCTATGAGCGTCAATTACAGCGACGACATCAAACGCTACCAGCCCGCAGTCAACGACATGGCCGTTGCAGGCATCGTCAAGCATTTGGGCATCGCGCTGAAAAGCAACGATGCGTCCATGGTCTCGTGTTCCAGTAAGGACGAACTCGCGCGCGTTCGCGATAGCTGGCTAAAGAAAAAGCTGGCCATCGCCGACGATGACGCCAAGCTCGACAAGGCCATCAGTGACGTCTGTGCCGTCATGAAGGGCGACGCCAAGAAGAACCGGGTTACATTCTATTACTTGCTGGCTGAAAAATTCGGCAAACTTCCCGCGCTTGGCGGCTAAATCCTGCCACCTGCCGGGCTTTTGCGGCCAATTGCTGCCCTTGCGGCGGCTCAGCTGAGGCCGATAACCCTTTGCAGCGAATGTGCGACTTCCGTTTTCGCGGCTGATCTACTATGGTTCGGGATAATTCAAGAACGAGCCTGTGAGCCCTCGGCCATGAACGCGCCATCGCTGTCAGACATCCGAAATGCCGCCGGCCGTGAGCTGACGGATGAGAAGATGGATCAGGTGCGCGAGCTTCTCGTCGGAGACGCCGTTCGCCGCCTTGAGGCGCGACTTGTATTTCTTGAGTCGCGCATCAACGATGTCGAAGTCGGTGTCGGCCGCCAGCTCGATGCTCTTGAAGCCCGTATCGAAGCCCTTGCAGGTTCGGCCGAGGGCGAAAGGCGCGCCACCTTCGACGCTCTTGCCCGCTCGGTCGGTGACTTGAGCGAACAGATCAAGCGCATCTCGCGCGGTTAGTCTAACGGACGGCGCTTATCCTGCGCATCAGCGCCGGCGAGGATCCATGCCTACCAGTGTCGAGCGTCTCAAAGAACTGCTGTTCGACGATGAAGCGCAGGCGCTGCACAAACTCGCCAAGCGTATCGATAGCATCGCCGACATCGACGCACGCGGCCGCGACGAGTTGCGCCAACAGCTTGAGCAAGTCTTTTCGCGCGCCGGAACGCAGGAACGATTGACCATCAGCGTCGCCGAAATTCTCGACGAAGCGTTGCGCCGGGCGGAGGTCTCACAACACAGCGACCTCTCACGCACCATTGCCCCGCTTGTCGTCACCACGATCAAATCGGAGTTGCGCAACAGCCAGGATGAGATGGTCGAGGCGCTCTACCCGATCACCGGCCGGCTGGTGAAGGCATACGTCGCCAGCGCCATGAAAGACCTTGCCGATCAGATGAACCGGCGGCTCGAGCAGAACCCGGTCATGCTGCGCCTGCAGAGTTTATCGACGGGCCGGTCGGTCGCTGAGCTGGCGCTCGCCGGCACGCAAGACTTCGCCATCCGCGAACTTTACCTCATCCGGCGCGGCAGCGGCGAACTCGTCGCCCATTGGCCCGACACGCCGGTCTCGGGCCGCGAACAGACGATGAGCGGCGTGCTGGCCGCCATCAACGAGTTCGCCAACGAAGCCTTCGCTGCCGACCAGGCAAGCCTGCGCCATATCGATCTCGGCGACGCCGACGTCTATTTGCGCGGCTCGCCGCTGTATTTGCTGGCGGCACGATGCTCTGGCACGGCGCCTGCAAGCGTTGAGGAAACAATTGACGACGCCTTTCTCGTCGCCGTCGAGAAACAGCAGCAGATCGAGCAGCACGCAGAACCGGGCACCGATATGTCGCGGCGCCGCGCGTCTGCCCTCGCCGATGTCGGGCAATCACTCGAGGCTGGTATCGCAGAAGCAAAAGCCGCAAGCCAAAATCCCGCTGGCAGTGGCCGCAGTCTCAAAATTCTCAGCCTCCTCGTTCTGCTGCCGCTGGCCGCGTGGCTAGCAGCAACCTGGTATGTCCAATTCACCGAAGGCCGGGTCCGCCACAAGGCCGAGCGCACGATCGCACTCGTCCCTGGCATGCAGGGCTATCCGTCGCAGGTTGACGTCGCTTCACTCGGCCGCAAGCTGACCGTATCGGGTCTTGTTCCGTCGCAAGAGACCGAGACCGAGATCGTCCGGCGCCTCGCTGCGGAACTGCCCGATACCGATATCCGCAACCGGCTGACGATTGTCGCCGGCAGCGGCATCGTTATTCCGGAGATTCCGGAGATCCCCGACCTGTCGCCGGAGTTTACCAGCATCCGCCGCGACGTTTCCGCGCTTGGCACCAGTGTTTCGCGACAGGCCATGCTGCGAACCAGCGATCGTGCTGCCGAACGCCTGCGGCAAGCCGCGAGCGACCTTGATCGTGCAGCCGAGGAAATGCCAAGCGGCGAACGCAGCGCTAGGCTCAACCGCGAGGCAGCTGCCATCAAAACCGTCATTTCGGACTTGAAATTCCGCCGCGCCGATCTCGCGGCATGGCGCGACTTATCCCCACCAGAAAAGCTGGCAGCAGCTTTCGGCGATCTGTCGCGGCAGGTCGAGTTGACGGGTAACGGGCTCGTTGTCCGGCCGGGCATCGCGCTGCCGCAGGCGGCACCAGCCTCCGCCGCTGGCCCGCTCGACATCGAAATCGAACGGCTTGCCGCTGAATCGGAACGCCTTGCGGCTCTGGCAGCTACCCTTTCGGTCGCAGCCCTGATGCAGCCGCCGCCTGTTATGCCAACCTCGCGCCAACGTTTGGAGCGTTTCGTCAGAGAGAAAGCCGTCTTTTTTGCCAGCGATACCGGCTATCGCGACGGCTCAACCTCGGTGCGCATTCTCGAAGACCTCGCGGGCCTGATCAAATCAACGGACGCCCTCATTCGCATCGTCGGCTACACCGACGAGGCGGGCGGCCAGCAGCGCAATGTTCCCCTCGCCCAGCAACGCGCCGAAAAAGTCCGGGGCGATTTGCTGGCGCTCGGCGTGCCGCCGGTACGTCTAATTGCTGTCGGCCGGGCAGACGCCCTCGATGTCAGCGTCTCGAAAGGCGCCTTAAGCCCGAACCGCCGCGTCGAATTCGAGATCGGGTTCGACGGCGAAACGCCACCATGATCTCGCGTAAAGTCATGCTGCTCGGCGAGATCGGCGTCGGAAAATCCTCGCTAGCCCGGCGCCTCGTCTTCAACAAATTTGAGTTCGACTACAAGCCGACGATCGGCGTCGATGTCTATCGCTACGAGGTACCCGACGAGCCGGGGCGGCCGTCGATGGCACTAATCCTGTGGGATACGGACGGAAACTTCGGCGAGGCGATTTTCAAGCACATCTACATGAAGGAAGCGGCCGGCGCGCTGATCATCGGCGACATGAGCCGCGCGCCAACCCTCGACACCATGGCCAAGCTCGGGCAAGGCTTCAGCGATATGTTCCCGGGCCGCCATATCGGCTACATCGTCAACAAATCCGACCTGGTTCACGAACCAGACTTGATGTCCCTTCCGCCGTTTCTGACAAGACCCGGCGCGACACTCATCCGCACCAGCGCAAAAACCGGTTCCCATGTCGCAGATGCCTTCAACCTCGCCGCTCAGTCGATCGCCCGCCGCAGCGCCTGAAGCGCTGAACGACGCAGAGCGTGCGGTCTTTGAGGTCGGATCGATTGCCGCGTCTTTCGGCTTCTTCGGTATTGTCTGGCTCGACCAGACACTCAGTGTCACGGGCCGCTACGGCTGGCTCGTCGATTTTGTCCAGCTCAGCTTGCCGATCACAACAAGCGTTTTACCCCTCATCGGCTTGGAAGATGAGATCATCGGCCTTAAAGACCGCCCCGGCCGGATCATCGAGCTCCCCGCCGTCGCCGTCGCTGAACCGGGTGGCGACGCCCGCAAGCTCAACTTCACGTTCTTCTGGAACGGTGCCCGCGACGGCGTGATGATGCTGGTCTATCGCAGCTCGTCGCAAACTGAACTTGAACTCGAACTTAGCAAACAAATACGCGCCCGGCTGATGGCAGAAGCGGCTGTCACCGCCACATCGAAGGAATTGGCGCGTGCCAATACCGATCTCGAATCCTTTGCTTCAATCGTCTCGCACGATCTCAAAGCCCCGTTGCGGCATATGCGCTACCTCGCAGAGGCGGCAGCGCAACGGATAGACCCAAACCAGAACGAGGCGCTTTTCTCGGGCCTTCGCGACATCGAGATCCAGGCCCAGCGCATGTCGCAGATGCTGGCGGCACTATTCGAGTACTCGAGCCTCGGCCGCAAATACGAAGCCCTGGCGCCCGTCGACACGCGGGCGCTGGTCAATTCAATCCGCGAGTCGTGTTCGTCAACCGGTATCAAAGTCGTCATCGCAGGGGATTGGCCTCACTTCGCAACGATCCAGGCGCCGCTCGATTTGGTTTTGCGCAACCTCGTTGGCAACGCCCTGCAGCATCACGACCGGGCCGATGGCACCATCACTGTCTCGGGCCAAGACGGGCCTGAGGCCTTGGTAATCACGGTTGCTGATGATGGCCCGGGGATTGCCGCCGAGCATCACGCCAGCATCTTTCTGCCGTTTCGCACGCTCGAAGCACCAGCCAGCGCCACGTCGAGCGGCATGGGGCTGGCCATGGTCAAGAAAGCGGTTGAAGGTGCGGGCGGCTCAATTGCCATAGCCTCAGACCCAGCGAGCCGCCGTGGAACCACGTTCACCGTGCGCTGGCCTAAATACATAGACCCCTAGCCGGGGCCCTTAACCGATCCAACAATACAACAAACGCCGCGCTGCCAATTCGCGTGACTTTTCGACTCCTTGAATACTAGGGTAGCCATAACGCAACCGGGCCTCATCGGTCCACTTCTGCACAAACATGGACCAACGGAAAATGGCAGCGTCTTCAGCGTCAGGCGGCGACTTCCTCGCCAAAAAAAGCGGCGTCGTCCGCGCCAAGTCAGGGATGGCCAGCCTGAAGGATGTCGTGGTCGTTGACGACGAGGCCATCGACGCCGACCGCATGTTTGCAACGCTGCGCGTGATGTACGGCTACGACGTCAACGTGCGCCGCGCCGCGACCGCTGCCGGCGCCGTCGATTTGGTCATCGCCAAGAAACCCGACATCGTGTTTCTCGATGATATTCTGAAACCGAGCGACGACGCATCGCATACCATTCCGTTTTTGCGACGCGCCGGATACGACGGCCCGATCGTCGTCATCAGCGGGCAAGTGACGCGCACGCGCAAACCCGTGCTGCTCGCCGCCGGCGCCACCGACGTGATCCACAAGGATGACGTCGATAGTGTGCGGCTGACGGAAACACTACGGGGAATTTTTGGCACACAGACGTAGCTGCCACCGCGGCACCGATTTCAAGATTCCAGCAACGCTGACAGATCATTGGCGATGCGATCAGCAGGCCAATCCGGATATTCATCTGGCCGCCCGCTGCGATTGATCCAAATCGTTCTAAAACCGAAGGCCTTGGCACCGGCCGCGTCCCAACGGTTTGACGACACAAACGTGATACCGCTTGGCTGGCAGCCATATATGTCCGTCGCCAGTGCATAAACTTGAGGCGCCGGTTTGAAGGTTCCAGCAACACGCGCCGAAATCAGATGATCGAAGACGCCATCGAGACCCGATGAGCCCACAAGATCGTCGAGCATATCGGTGTCGCTATTGGAGAGAATTGCCAGCGTCGCGCCGCGCAATTTGAGCTGCCGCAACGTCCCCGGCACTTCCGGAAACACAGGCAACCGCTGATACGATTCGAGCATCTGCGGTGCAAGACCGGCACTCTGCCCGCAGACATCGAGGGCATAAAGCAGGCTCAGCCGCGTCACCTGGCGAAACGGCAGCGACTGGCCAAGACCAGCATAGATCCACGTGTACTCAAGCTGCTTGGCCCGCCAGATCTCGGACAGATGCGGCCCGGCGTCACCCAGAACACCCTCATGCTCACGCGCAACCGCGTGGACGTCGAACAGCGTGCCGTAGGCATCAAAAACATAGACCGGCGCGGTGCCCTCAGCCATCGCCGCACCTGTCCCTTTTGACCTACGCCGCCGCCGCCTTGGCCGGTTTCGCCGTCTCGGTGAGATAGCTCATCGCCGCCGCAACGCCGCCCTTCTTATGCGGAACGCCGGCAAGGTCGAAGCCCATCTCAACGCCGGTCAGCGCCCCCATGATCGTCAACTCGTTGGTGTCGCCGAGATGGCCGATGCGGAACACCTTGCCGGCGATTTTGTTCAAGCCGGTACCGAGCGACATGTTGAAATTATCGAGCACCATCTTGCGGTAATTATCGCCATTGTGGCCTTCCGGCATAATGACCGTCGTCACCGCCGGCGAATAGTACTTCGGATCGCGGCACTGGATATCGAGGCCCCAGGCCCTGACCGCCCGGCGCGTCGCCTCTGCCAAGCGCTCATGGCGCAGGAACACGTTCTCGAGGCCTTCCTCGTTGATCATGTCGATCGCTTCGGCAAGGCCATACAGCAACCCCGTCGCCGGTGTATAAGGGAAGTAGCCGGTCGCGTTGCTCGCCAGCATATCGTCCCACGCGAAGTAGGACCGCGTGAGCTTTGCCGTCTTCGAGGCTTCGATCGCCTTGGCGCTGATCGCCGTGAACGACAGCCCCGGCGGCAGCATCATGCCCTTTTGCGAACCCGCGACGGTGACGTCGATGCCCCATTCGTCGTGCCGAAGGTCGGTGCAGGCAAGCGACGAAATCGTATCGGCCATCAGCAGTGCCGGGTGGCGGGCAGCGTCCATCGCCTTGCGCACCTCGTCAATCCGCGAGCGGCAGCCCGTCGATGTTTCGTTGTGCACGACGCAGACGGCCTTGATGTCGTGACCTTTGTCGGCGCGCAGCTTCTGCTCAATCAGGTTGGCATCGGCGGCGATCCGCCAGTCGGTCATGATGACGTCGGGCTCAAGCCCGAGCTTGCGCGCCATGGCCGCCCACAGCACGGCGAATTGACCGGTCTCGCACATCAGAACTTTGTCGCCCGGCGACAGCGTGTTGGTCAGACCTGCCTCCCAGGCCCCCGTGCCGGATGCGGGATAAATGATGACGTGGCCCTGGGTCTTGAACAGGCCCTTGATACCGCTCAGCACGCGGGCGCCGAGCTGCTGGAACTCAAGGCCGCGGTGATCGAGGATCTGGCGCGACATGGCGGCCAAAATCCGTTCCGGCACAGGCGTCGGCCCCGGAATTTGCAGGAAATGGCGGCCGGCGCGGCGGGTCACTTTCGACATCGTCATCCTCTGGGACATCCCCTCGTAAGCGCAATCGTAACGTATCTGGCTGGTGTCGTAGTACGCCACCCGGGTCGGCACAATGCGTCTTGCGGCCAGCCGGACCAACAGTGCCAAAGTACGCCTTGTGCGGCGCATGTAAAAAGCCGCTTGACGCCCCGTCAACGCGACACGTCTGCCCAGCAACCTTGAATCTCGAGGTGACCTGACGCATCACTGCGGCGAACGATGCGAACAACGCATCAAGAGGGCATTTGCAATGATCGACGATGGTCCTGCGGCGTTAACAGCAGAAGCGGCGCGGGCGGCGCTCGACGCCGGTCAGCTGACATCGGAAAGCCTGGTCGGCGCCTGCCTCAAACGGATCGAAAAACGCGACGCCGCTGTCGGCGCCTGGGCACACCTCGATCCTGCAAAAGCCATTGCCGCCGCCCGCGCCAGCGATGCCCGGCGCGCTAGCGGTGCCAAGCTTGGCCCGCTCGCTGGAATTCCCGTCGGCGTCAAAGACATCATCGACACGGCAGACTATCCGACCGAATACGGCTCAAGCGTTTTTGCCGGGCGCCAGCCGGCTTCGGACGCAAGTGTTGTCAGCCAATTGCGCGCGGCCGGTGCCATCATCATCGGCAAGACCGTCACCACCGAGCTGGCCTTCTTCGGGCCCGGCAAAACCAAGAATCCGCACAACCCCGGCCACACACCTGGCGGCTCATCGTCCGGCTCGGCCGCCGCCGTCGCCGATTGCCAAATCCCGCTCGCGCTCGGCACGCAAACGGCAGGATCGATCATTCGCCCGGCATCCTACTGCGGTACAATCGGTTTCAAGCCATCGTTCGGCGCGGTCTCGCGAACCGGCGTGCTGGCGCAGTCAGCACCCCTCGATACCATCGGCGGCTATGCCCGAAGCGTTACCGGCATCGCGATGCTGATAGATGCCATCGGCGGCTTCGATCAGGCCGACCGCGATATGGTATCTGGCACCAAGCCGTCACTCGTCGATGCGCTGAAAGAACCCCTCGGCCGCACTTTGCGCTTTGCCTTTGTCAAATCGCCAGCCTGGCCCAACGCCGAAAGCGAAGCGCGCGCCGCGTTCGAGGTCTTTGCCAACAGCTTCGGCTCCCGCGCCGAAGTCGTCGAGACGCCATTGCCGCCGGATTTCGACGCCAGCCTCAGGCTGCAACAGATCGTGCAATTCTCCGACATCGCCAAGAACTACGGCCCGATCACCGATGCCCATCCTGCGGCCGTGTCGGCAAAACTGAAAGAGATCATCGCCGAAGGCCGGACGTTTACGTCGTCCGACTATGCCGCCGCCTGTGCCGAGCGCGAACCCTTGTACGACGCGCTGAGACCTCTGCTCGTCAACTATGACGTGATCCTGACGCCCGCCGCACCAGGTCCGGCGCTCGCAGGCCTCAGCGCCACAGGCAGCCCGATGTTCAACGCACTTTGGACCTATCTCGGCATGCCCTGCATCTCGCTGCCGCTGCTCACCGTGAACGGGTTGCCCTATGGCGTGCAGTTGACGGGAGCACGCGGCAACGACGCCGGATTTCTGCGCGCGGCCAACTGGATGATGCGCAGCGCCGCCTAATTCCTAACACGCCGTTAACGCAAATTTATCCTTTCTCAACCATGTTGCGAACATCGGGCGGCGCGACAACCCTTGACGCGGCCCTTGAGTGTAGCTGCGAAAACCGAGGGAAATGGTTTCATGAGTTCGCGTGCCCGGCGCTGCACCGCAGCGATACTGACGGCAATCGCCATCATACCACTTTCCATTCTCCCCGCCGCCCAAGCCCGCGCCGACAACATGCTCGCGCCGATCTGGAGCGGCGTCTATCTCGGTTTCCACGGCGGCGCCAAGTGGGCCGACATCGACACCGATTTTTCCTCAAGTATTTCCACGACAAACGCAACCGGCGGCGGTCATGCTGGCGTTAACTTCGGCCTCGGCGCCGTCGTCATCGGCCTCGAAGCCGACGCCAACTACGATGGTTCTGATTTCGGATTCTCGACCGCTGGTGGCGGCACAGGCTCGCTCAGCACCGACTGGAGCGGCACGATCCGCGGCCGCATCGGGATGCCCATCGGCCCGGCATTGCTTTATGCCACCGCCGGTTACGCCTGGACCGATACATCGCTGAGCGAAAGGACTGCGGCCGGCACCACGCACGCGGCCAGCCACACCTTTGGCGGCGTTGTCTACGGCATCGGCGCCGAGGCTTACGTGCTGCCGAACTTGTCGCTGCGCCTCGAAGCCCTGCGCTACGACTACAGCGCCGATAAGCTGTCGATCTCCGGTGCCGCCAGCTCGATCCAGGAAATCGACCCGAGCGACACAGTTGTCCGCGCCGGCGTGACCTTCCATTTGAACTGACACCCACCCGGCCAAACAAAAAAGGGCCCCCATGCGTCTGCCGCATCGGGGCCTATTTTCATGTCTGCCGGTGCAGCGCTACGCCAGCTTGAATGGCAGCTCCTTACCGGCAAAGAAGGCGTCGATATTGTCGAGCGCTTCATACCCCATCTGATTGCGCGCCTCGATAGCGGCTGACCCCAGATGCGGGAACAGAAACGTGTTCGGCAGATCGTAATAGCCTTCGTTGATCTTTGGTTCGCCCGCGAACACATCGAGCCCTGCATACGCTAACCGGCCCGATTTCAGCGCCGCGATCATATCCTCGTCGTTGACGAGATCGCCGCGCGCCGTGTTCACGGCGATGGCGCCCTGCGGCAGCTTTTCAATCACGCTTCTGTTGAAAAAGCCTCGCGTTTCAGGGGTCGACGGCGCGTTGATCGAGAAGAATTGCGATACCTTCAACAGGCTGTCGAGGCTGTCGTGGTAGGTCGCGTTGTACTTCGCTTCGACTTCCGGCTTGGCGCGATAGAGGTCGTAATAATGGATCTGCATATCGAAACCGCGGGCGCGCTGCGCTAGCGCCTGGCCGATCTTGCCGAAGCCGTAGATGCCGAGCACCTTGTTATCGAGGCGCTGGCCAACGAGCTGCAACGGTTGCCAGCCCGGCCACGAGCGCGTGCGGATCATGTTTTCGCCTTCGCCGGCGCGCCGCGCAGCCCCAAGCAACAGCAGCATGGCGATTTCGGCCGTCGCGACGGTGACGCCGTGCGGGGCGTTACCGACCGTAATGCCGCGCGCCTTGCAGGCGTCGAGGTCGATGTGGTCGAAACCGATCGAGAAGGTCGAAATGCACTTGATGTTGTCGGGGATCCTTTCGATCACATCCTTGCGGCACTTCTCATTCAGCGTGATTAGAAGTGCGTCAACGCTCTTTGCCGTCTCGAGCAATTCGTCGATTGAGATCTTCGGGTTATCGCCGTGCGCGGTCACGTCGTAGGTCGCTCGGGCGCGGGCCATGACGGCGTCTGGCAGCGGCCAGGTGATCAGTATTTTCTTCTTGGACATGTGTTCAGGACTCCCGGGCATACGACTTTGGTCGCGCGTTTTCGCTTGTGCCCCACGCCCGCGATCCTGACAAGCCCGTAGCGCACGGCCGCAGCACAAACCGCCAACGCGCGGTCCTGCCAACCTTCCAATCGATGCGCCTGCGGCCGCCGGAAACCCTTTTTTCACCATACCGGAGCACTGTTCGGCGAGATCAATGCCCGCCGCCCTTCCGGCGCGCGACGTGCGGGGACCGTGCCCGATGCGGATGATAGTACTTGCTTTCGCCATTGTGGCCGGCGTCAAGGTCTACACCCAGGACCGGCTCTACCGCGCCGCCATGGGTGAAGCCCTGGTCCAGGCCTACCGCGAGCGGGCGCAGCAGGTCTGCGTCAAGGAGCTGGCGAGAACGACGCGAACCGTCCCCCCCGCCGGTACCTGGGCGGCCAGTTCCTCGGCAGCCGAAGTCGTCATTGGAAATCCTAACGCGTCCGTCGCGATCTGGGATTTCGACAACCCGCTGTGGGAGGTCCGCTTCCGCCACCCGCATTTGATTTTGAGCGGGCCGGGAGTTCGGGGCGTCACATGCGCCTACGACCTCAAGGTCGGGTTCGCGAGCCTCAGCGGCCGCTAAAGCGCCCACCAAACTGCAAGCGCATAACCTAGCGCTTGATCGCCAGAATGGCGATCTGCGTCATGAACAGGTGGTCGAAGCGGCCGCCGGTCAGCTTCGAAATCAGCTCCGTGCGCGGGCTGAAGGCGGTCACGGGGCCGATCTCCTCAACGGAAAATCCAGCGTCCGCAATCATGCCGGCAAACGTCTCGGGCGTGAACCAGCGCAAATGCGTGCGGTCGAATACGCCCTGATCTTGCAACCGGAACCGGCCCATGATCAGTTCGCGAATGACGCGCCAGTGCGAGATATTCGGTGAGCTGGCGAGCAGCATGCCGCCGGGCCTGACGAAGCGGGCCAAGTTCTTCAAGACCTTGCCCGGCTCGACCAGGTGTTCGAGAACTTCTGAAAAAATGATGGCGTCGAACGACGCCGGCTGCCAGTCGAAGGTGAGCGTTTCGACGTTGCCGGTCACGACTTCGCTCAACACGTCGCGGGCTTCGGTGGCCGCTTGATCAAACAGCTCGATACCGACATAGCGGCCGCAGCAGCCTTCGCTTAACGCTAGAGCGCCCGTCGCGCCGTTACCGCAACCGACCTCAAGGATCGAGGCGGCTCGGTCGCGGGCCAGGCGATCGACGAAATCCGTGCGCGCGTTTGAAAAGTAACTCGCGGGTTTGACAGCGTAGAAAACGCTGAAACTCTCGCTCGCATCTGCAGATACGCGACGCACGAACAAACTCCCATCCCAACCCCGCTTGGGTTCTAGCACCGCAACACTGAAGACCAGCCTAATGCCCACGACCTTGTCCCACCGCCGGATTCAAAAAAATTGAGCGATATTCTTAACGCAAGTTTAACCCTGTCCGGCGATCACTAGAGGGCTGCGCAAGGCTTCAATGCCCTGCGCAATTCTGCGTCTGTTGTGGTCGAGCCATGTTCCCGCGTTGTCTGCTCGATAGACCTGCTCGCGTTGTCGCCGCCGGCCTCCTAGCCGCGGTGCTAATGGCTGCGTGCGGCGGCCCAGCCACCATGAGCGGCCCTCAATTCGCGACGCGCGAAGGCAAAAAGCCGCTCCAGCGCGTCTACCGCCTCGGCATCGGCGACAAGCTGAAAGTCAGCGTCTTCGGGGAAGAAAACCTCTCCGGCCAATTCGAAGTCAACGCGCTTGGCCAAGTGTCGCTGCCCCTGATTGGGGAATCGCCCGCCAAGGGCCTCGCGATCCACGAATTCCGCGACCAGATCGCGCGCCGCCTGTCGGATGGATATCTCAAAAGTCCCAAAGTTAACGTCGAGATGCTGAACTACCGTCCGATCTACGTGCACGGCGAGGTCAAGAGCGGCGGCGAGTTCCA
>JANNSR010000089.1:0-14510 GCA_031402935.1 Hyphomicrobium sp.
ACGGGGAGAGGGAATAGCCCCCTTCGTTGGGGCGGGACGGGAAACCGGATCCGCCTCTAACCGCTCTTCCGCGGGACAGCAGAGACTTCGATGCAAACGAACGCCCTTTTTCTAGCCCTTGCCGCCGGATTGATTTCGGCCGTCGTATTCGCGTCGGCGACGACGGGTCCGGTGCTGCTGCGGTTCGTTTTGTTTTTCCTGACCCCCTTTGCGTTGTATCTCGCCGGCCTCGGGCTCGGGCATGCGGCGGCGGCGATTGCCGCGATTTTCGCGACGGCAATCATCCTGCTGCTGACAACGCCGCTGACGGCTTGCGTCTACGCGCTGAGCACGGCTGCGCCGGCGTACGTCACGTCGCGCCTCGCGTTGCTGAGCCGGGACGAGGGTGACGCGCGCGAGTGGTATCCGCTCGGACGCATCATCGCGATTGCGGCGCTATTCGGTGGAAGCCTTGCGGCGCTGATCATTCTGCTCATGGGCGCTGACGTTGCGGCACTGACGAAAGCAATGCGCGGCCTCGTTGAGACGTTTGTGAAGACCGAGTTGCCGAACTTGCCCAACGCGCCGGAAATGAAAGAAGAGCAGATTACCGAGATGACAGCGACGGCGCTGCGGTCGCTGCCTTGGGCGCTGGGTAGTCTGTCCACGGTAACGATCCTGCTCAATCTGTGGCTGGCGGCGCGCGTGACGCTGGCGTCCGGACGGCTGACACGTCCCTGGCCCGATTTGACCGCTGTGCAGTTGCCAACCGGCGCCATGATTGCGCTGGTCGCCGCAACCGCTGCGACGCTTGCGGGCGGGCTGCCGGCGCTGCTGGCGGGCGGGTTCGCGGGTGCGTTCACGCTGGCGTTCGCGCTGATCGGCCTCGCCGTCGCACACGTTTTTTCGCGCGGGTCGCCGTGGCGGAACTTTATTCTGAGCGCGCTCTACGCGAGCTTAATCGTCTTTCTCGGGCCCGTGGCGTTGATCCTCGCCATCCTCGGGCTCGCTGAAACCGTGTTCGGCTATCGCTTCGCAAGGGAGCGACAGCCGCCGCCAAAACCCTAAATCCAAAACGCAAAACCCCCATTCAAAACAGGAGCACCACCATGCAAGTCATTCTTCTCCAGCGCATCGGCCGCCTCGGCCAGATGGGCGATGTCGTCAACGTCAAGAACGGATATGCCCGCAACTTCCTGCTGCCGCAGAAAAAGGCGCTGCGCGCCACAGACGCCAACAAGAAGGTTTTCGAAGGCAAGCGGGCCCAGCTCGAGGCCGAGAACCTGACGCACAAAAAGGACGCCGAGGGCATTGCCGCCAAGCTCGAAGGCAAGACCTTTGTCATCATCCGCGCCGCCGGCGACACCGGGCAGCTCTATGGCTCGGTGTCGACGCGCGACATCGCCGAAGCCATCACGGCCGGCGGCTTTACGGTCGATCGCAACCAGGTCGTTCTCGATAAGCCGATCAAGGCCCTCGGCCTGACACCGGCCCGGGTTCAGTTGCACCCGGAAGTGACGTGCGGCGTGTCGCTGAACATTGCGCGCTCGGACGACGAAGCGGCGAAACAGTCGCGCGGCGAGAACGTGTCGGTGGTCAAGGACGAAGCGCCCGAGATCGAAACCTTCAAGGGCGAGATGTTCGAAGAGGGCGCCGCGCCGGACGCGGAGTAACATTGCTCAGGCTGCGGCGCGCAGTTAGACACCGGCGGCGCTGGCGCTGCGGTTATGAGGCCGGGGATGGACCAACGGTTTCGGCCGGACGTTGAAGGTATGAGAGGGATCGCGGTTCTTGCCGTGATCCTTTTTCATGGCTTTCCGAGCGCTGTGCCCGGTGGCTTCGCGGGCGTCGATGTCTTCTTTGTCGTTTCAGGATTTGTAATTACGAGGCTTCTGCTGCACGAAGCCGGACAAACCGGTCAGATTGATCTGCTGCAGTTCTGGTCGCGCAGAATTCGTCGTATCCTGCCGTTGGCAACTCTGGTCATCTGCGCCATCCAAGCTCTCGCGCTTCTGGTCCACACGCTCGATAGCCGAGATCTCGGACGGCACCTCATCGCAGCGGCGCTATTTTTCTACAACTACCGGCAAGCCGGAAAATCCGACGACTATCTCGACAACGACCATTCGCAGAATCCGGTGCTGCACTACTGGTCGCTTTCGGTGGAAGAGCAGTTCTACATTGTCTGGCCGGTTTTGTGTGCCAGCGCGCTGGCCTATCTCGCCCAGCGCGACAGCGCACGGTTTCGCAGGCAGCTATTGCAGATCAGCGCCGGGCTATGGGCACTGTCATTGGCCTACGGATGTTATTTGACGCTGACGGCACCGGCATTCGCATTTTATGATACCGCCGGGCGGGCGTGGCAGCTCCTTACGGGCGCGATCCTGGCCATGATTGAACCGAGGACCGGCGCCAGCCGCAGTCCATTCCATGGCTGGTTGGCTGGACTTGCGGCCGTTGTGCTTGCCGCCGCGTTTGTCGTCCCGCTTGGAAAATTTCATTATCCAGGCGTCGCTGCTTTGATCCCGGTGCTGGGCGCCGCAATCGTCATTCACTATGCCGCTGCCCCGCAGAATCCCGCGAACCGAGTGCTCTCACTTGCGCCGCTGCGCTATGTTGGGCGCATATCGTTCGGCTTGTACCTGTGGCATTGGCCGCTGTTGATTTTTGCCGGCCTCCTGTTCGGCAAGAACAACTATCAAACCCTGCTCGTCCTGCTGTTGGCGGTTTCGATTGCCAGCTTTACTCACCACTTTTTCGAGCAGCCCATACGGCATAGTCAAGACCTGAAGCGCTCGCTGACGCGATCTTTCGGCACAGGCGCAGCCATGCTTGCGTTCGGCGCGGGATCATCGCTACTGCTGAGGCAGTTCGGTCCGGACCAAGTCCCGGTGGCGCCGAATGTTTATCTCAGTGCACAAGCGATCAAGAAAGATCGTCCGTCGATTTATACCAATGGCTGCCTTGTGCGATTTGACGGAACGGTTTCTCCGCCGTGCGAATTCGGCAACACGCGTTCGAAAAGGACCGTGGTGCTGCTCGGCGACTCTCACGCGGGCAATTGGTTTGCGCCGCTCGAACATGCCGCGATCGAAGAAGGCTGGCGGATGGTCGTGCGCATCAAGGCGTCATGCCGGCCGATCGATACACCGCAGACCCGTGTCGATGGTCCCGCGCGTCCTTACCCCGAGTGCGATGCATGGCTTCAAACGTCGCTTAACGAAATCGAACGTCTGAAGCCGGCACTGGTCATTGTCGGGGGAACACAGCACGATCTCCCGATCGAGGCAGAACTCAGCGTCATCCGGCGGCTGGCGGGCATCGCGCCGACGGTCCTGATGCGCGATACGGCTTGGTACCCGGAGAGTTCCGCCAATTGTCTGCGACGGACGCAAAACCCTGCTGCCTGCCAATGGCCGCTCGCACAGCTGGCGAACAACGCCAGCTATCCGCGGTCCGGCGCCGACCAACACGGGCCGAATGTCGAGACGCTAGACCTGAACCTTCGGGTCTGTCCGCTCGGGGTTTGCTCAGCCGTTTCGGGCACGACGGTCGTGATGTATGATAGTCACCACTTCACAAACAGTTTTGCGTTGACGCTCGCGGATGAGTTCAAATCACTGCTGAAACGCCACGCCCGTTGATGTGCCCGCCGTGGAACCACGAGACCGCAGCCGCAACTCAAACCAGGCCATGCTGATTCGCATCGGACAAGGCTTTTTCTCTGGCCCTGTTCATAACGGGGATGGGGCATGGATGGCGCGGTTCGCTGGGTCGTGGCGCAGGCGGAATCGGCTAAGATCGGGACATGGCAAATCCCGCATTGATGCTGACAGACGCCCTGAAACAGGCGGCGTCGGCCACCGAGCCCCTCACCTTCCGGCAGGCTCCCCACAATCTCGAAGCCGAGCAGGCGCTGCTGGGTGCGATCCTGGTCAACAACGAGGCGCTCGATCGCGTCTCGGGGTTCCTGGTGCCGGCGCACTTCTTCGATCCGCTGCACGCCCGCATATTCGAGACGCTGGCAGCCCTGATCCACGCCGGCAAGACGGCGACGCCGATCACGGTCAAATCGTTTTTCGAGTCGACTGAACCCATCGACGCGCAAACCAGCGTGCCGCAGTATTTGGGCCGCCTCGCCGCCAACGCCACGACGATCATCAATGCGGCTGAGTATGGCCGTACCATTTACGATCTGGCGACGCGCCGGGCGCTGATCGTGATCGGCGAAGACATGGTCAACACGGCCTACGAGAGCGCCGTCGATCAGCCGCCGAAAACCCAGATCGAGGAAGCCGAGGGGCGGCTCTATACGCTCGCCGAGCAGAATAAGTACGGCCAGGGCTTCGAGACCTTTGGAGCAGCACTTTCGACGGCGATCACGATGGCGAGCAGCGCCTATCAGCGCTCGGGCCATTTGTCGGGCGCGTCGACGGGCCTCACTGACCTCGACCACAAGCTCGGCGGCTTGCAACGCTCGGACTTGATCATTTTGGCCGGCCGCCCGTCGATGGGCAAAACGGCGCTCGCGACCAACATCGCCTACAACGTCGCCAAGGCCTACAAGAACGAACAGGATGCCGACGGCAGTTTGAAAACCATCGACGGCGGCATTGTCGGCTTCTTCTCGCTCGAAATGTCGTCGGAACAGCTGGCAACGCGTATTCTCGCCGAGCAGGCGGAAATCTCGTCCGAAAAGATCCGGCGCGGCATGATCGACGAGCACGAGTTCCGCAAACTGTCGGAAGTCGCGGCCGAGATGTCGCGGATCCCGCTGTTCATCGATCAAACAGGCGGCATCACGGTGGCGCAACTGTCGGCGCGGGCGCGGAAACTAAAACGCCAGCACGGCCTCGATCTGCTTGTCGTCGACTATTTGCAGCTGCTGTCGGGATCGAAGCGCGGCGACACCAACCGGGTGCAGGAAATTACCGAAATTACCACGGGACTGAAGGCGCTAGCCAAGGAACTCGTAGTGCCGATCATCGCGCTGTCGCAGCTGTCGCGTCAGGTCGAAAACCGCGAAGACAAGCGCCCGCAATTGTCGGATCTGCGGGAATCGGGCTCGATCGAGCAGGACGCCGACGTCGTCATGTTCGTGTTTCGCGAGGAATACTACATCGAGCGCACGAAGCCCGCCGAAGGAACGCCCGAATTTTCCGATTGGATGGCCAAGATGAGCCTGGCATCGGGACGCGCGGAGGTCATCATCGGCAAGCAGCGTCACGGTCCCGTCGGCACGGTCGAGCTGACGTTCGAGGGCCAGTTCACGCGCTTTAGCAATTTGGCGCGTGATTATCAGCTGCCGCCGGGACGGTGAGTGGCGCAGTGCGCGATGATCTCCAGGCACAATTGGCCAGCGCCACCGGCGTCATCACCGTCGATCTCGGCGCCATTGCCGGAAACTGGAAAAGTTTAAGCCGCGTTGTATCGCCCGCGCGCTGCGGTGCGGTTGTGAAAGCTGACGCCTACGGGCTCGGCGTGGCGCGGGTGATCCCGGCGCTAGTGCGCGCAGGCTGCAAAACGTATTTCATTGCGACACCGGCGGAAGCAGAGGCTGCACGCGCGCTGGCGCCGAAGGCTGTGATTTACGCGCTGGATGGATTGCTTGACGGCGCGGGCGAGACGTTCGCGCGCCTCGGCGTGCAGCCGGTGTTATCGACGTTTGCCGAAACCCAGGCGTGGGCGGCTTTGGGCGCGGCGCGTGGGCAAAAATTTCCGTGCGCGCTGCATATCGATACCGGCCTCAACCGGCTCGGCATTCCGGCGCGCGATGTGCGGCGCGTGGCGGGCGATGCGGGGCTGATGGCGGCCTTGAACATCACGCTTGTGATGAGCCATCTCGCCTCGGCCGACAACCCGCGCGATGGGAAAAACCGCGATCAACTCCTCGCGTTTGAAACCTTATCAGTGCTGTTCCGCGGTGTGCCGCGCTCGCTGGCAGCATCCGACGGGTTGATGCTGGGGCCAGCTTATCACTTCGATCTTGTGCGGCCTGGATATGCGCTGTACGGCGGGCAGGCCTCGATGTCGAACCCTGCACCCGTAAAGCCGGCGGTGACGGTGAAAGCGCGGGTGTTGAGCGTCGTCGATGTGGCGGTTGGCGAGACAGTTGGGTATTCGGCAACGTGGCGGGCTAAGCGGCCGAGCCGCATCGCGACGATTGCGGCGGGGTATGCCGATGGTGTGCCGCGCTCAGCCAGCGGGCCTGATGGGCGGCCCGGCGGGCAGGTGCTGATCGGCGATGCGCTGGCACCCATCGCCGGGCGCGTGTCGATGGATTTGATCACGGTCGATGTGACGGATGTGGCAGGGACCGTGGCGCCGGGCGCGTTCGTGACGTTGATCGGGCCGGGCTTGGCAATCGAGGACGTTGGCTATGCGGCGGGCACGATCGGATATGAAATCCTGACCCGGCTGGGTCCGAGGTTTACGCGGTTGTATTTGGAGGACGCGGTCGGATGACGGTGTCATCCCGGCCGAGCCGCTCTTCACGGCGAGAGCCGGGACCCAGGCCTATGTGCGCGAGATAAGCTGGGTCCCGGCTCTGCGCGATGCTGGTCGCATCGCGTCGGCCGGGATGACAGCGCTGGTTGAGACCGGCTACCGCGCCACTTCCCACGTCGTTTCGATTTCGCCGGTGTCTTTGTTTTTTGTGTCCTTGAGTGCGATGCCCATGGCCGCGAGTTCATCGCGGATACGGTCGCTCTCGGCGAAGTTTTTGGCTTTGCGGGCGGCGGAGCGGGCGGCGATGAGCGCGGCAATCTCATCTGAATTCGTCGTCGACTCCCGATTTCGCAGCCATCTGGCATAAGATCGAACATCAATGCCGATAGTTAGGAGCGCCCGATCAAAAGCGTCATCACCGAACAACTCGTGAGTCTTGGCGATCATAAGCGGCGTGTTTAGATCGTCTGAAAGTGCTTCGACGATTTCAGGCGATGGTTGAAGTCCGGGGTCGCGTTCTTTGGTGGGCAAGCCCCGCAGAGCAAAATCGAATTGCTTTATCCTTCCGCAGAACCGGCGCAAGATCGTCTCCGTTTCATCCAGCGCAGCAACTGTCCAGTCTATCGGCTGGCGATAGTGCGTCCGCAGCATATTCAACCGCAGCACTTCGCCAGGCCATTTGCGGCCACCGAATTTGTTCGTGTTGAGCAGCTCATTGATCGTGATGAAATTGCCAAGGCTCTTGCTCATCTTCTCGCCTTCGACCTGCAGGAAGCCGTTATGCATCCACACGTTCGCCATGACGTCCGTGCCGTGGGCGCAGCGCGATTGGGCGATTTCGTTTTCGTGGTGCGGGAAAATCAGATCCAAGCCGCCGCCGTGGATGTCGAACACTTCTCCCAGATAGCGCTCGCTCATGGCCGAGCATTCGATGTGCCAGCCTGGCCTGCCCCGGCCCCACGGGCTGTCCCACCCCGGCTCGTCGGCGCTCGAGAGTTTCCACAGCACAAAGTCGCCGGGGTTCTTCTTGTGCGCCTCGACTTCGACGCGGGCGCCGGCCTGCTGCTCGTCGAGATTGCGCCGCGACAGTGCGCCGTAGTCGGGCATCGAGAGGGTGTCGAACAGCACTTCGCCAGCGGCCACGTAGGCGTGACCCTTCGCGAGCAGCTGCACGATGATGGCAATCATTTGCGCGATGTTGTCGGTGGCGCGCGGCTCATGCGTGGGCGCGAGGCAGCCCAGCGCCTTGACGTCGGCATGGAACTGATTGGCGGTTTTCTCGGTCACGCGCGCAATGGCGTCGTTCAGCGGCAGGTCTGGAAAATCGAGCAAGGCGCGCGCATTGATCTTGTCATCGACGTCGGTGATGTTGCGGACGTAGGTGACGTGGCTGTCGCCGTAGATGTGGCGCAGCAGGCGGAACAGCACGTCGAAGACGACGACGGGGCGGGCGTTGCCGATGTGGGCAAAATCGTAAACCGTCGGCCCGCACACGTACATGCGGACGTTGGCGGGATCGATGGGCGTGAAGTCGGCCTTTTGCCGGGTCAGCGTGTTGTAGAGCTTCAGCACCGGGTCCAACCTCGATTCGTTCGGTTGCAAGCCTCTGTCTGTTATGGGAAAACTCCGGCTGTCGCAATTGCTCCGCATTGACCGCCTATCCCCGCAGCAGCTAGGGTTTTCGGTAGTTGAGACGCGGCGGCTCTATGGGCCGCGCGCAACACGGGGTCAGGTGTGACCAAGCCTGTTTCGACATCGCTGAGACTGCGCGCCGTTTTGGGTCTCATTTCGGCCTTGGCGGGCCTTGGCATCGCCTTGACCGCCCCGGCGCAGGCGCAAAGCTGGTGGCCGTTCGGCGATGACGAACCGCGCCGCCCGCCGACGCCGCGCGAGCCCGTTTACCGCCCGCCGCCCCAAGCCATACCGGCGCCGGTACCGCAGCCGCCTGCCGCCCCGAATGGCACCAATTGGGCCACCAAAAATCCGATCTGCCTGCAGCTCGAGCAACGTCTCGTGCAAGAAGGCCAGAAGGGTAATCAGTCACGCGATTCCCTGCCGCGCATCGAATCCGAGATCCGCACCGTCGATCGGACTTACAATACCGGTGCCAATCAGCTCGATAAGAGCTGCTACGAATATTTCCTGTTTGCGAAAACGTTCCGCTCGACGCCGCAATGCAATGAGCTGGTGCGCCAGGTTGAAGGGGCGAAGCGACGCCTCGCGGAACTCGAAGCCCAGCGGCAAGACGTCATGGGGTCTGCGGGGCGTTCCTATCAGGACGACATCGTGCGCGAGCTAGCGCGCAACAACTGCGGCGCCAACTACGCCGATCAGGCACGGCGGCGCGACGGCGGCGTGTGGCAGGACGAAGAATCGGTTGGATCGAGCACATGGTCGACGCAGGGCGGCAGCGGCGTCGCGACCTACCGGACGCTGTGCGTGCGGCTGTGCGACGGCTATTATTTCCCGGTCAGTTTCTCGACACTGCCGAGCCACTTCCCGCAGGACGCCGACGTTTGCTCGACGAAATGCGCCGCGCCGACAGAGTTGTATTACTATCCAAACCCAGGCGGCTCAGTTGACCAATCGGTCGCCCTGAAGACGCAGGAAGCCTACACCAACCTCAAAGCCGCGTTCCGCTACCGCAAGGAATTCGTCAACGGCTGCTCGTGCAAGGAAGCCGAGTATGTGCCGGGTGAGGCCGGGCGCGACACTAAGGCCGATGCTCAGCCTGCAACGCCAGCGGCCAAGTTATCGGCGTCATCTGCCAAGCGCGCCGAGGCTGAGGAGCTGCCGCCAATACCCCAGTCGGCCGGACCCCAGGCGGCCGGACCCCAGACGGCCGGACCTGTGACAACCGGATCGACGGCCAAGTCAGACTTGCCGGCCCGCGCGCCGGCAGCCAGGCCGGCTCCACTGCAGCAGATTCAATAGCAATTGGGGCGATCAAGTGCTTCGGGCCAACCTCCGGGCAGCTAACCCCCGGCTAGGCGCTTGAGTACGCGCGAGCGCCCGATCAATGGCAGAAGGGCTTTCAGCTCGGGGCCAGACTCTTGCCCTGTCAGGGCGAGGCGCAGCGGATGAAACAGCGCTTTGCCCTTGGCACCTGTCGCTAACTTGACGGCGTTGGTCCAAGTGCTCCAGGTCTCGCCGTCCCAGGGTTCAGGCGGTAAGGCGTCAGCGGCTTTGTTCGCGAAGGTACGATCTTCGATTGCCGGCGCGATGCTGCCGGCCACCACGTTCCACCACGACTTGGCATCCGAAAGGACTGTCAGGTTGCCGCGTACCACGTCCCAGAACGGCGCGCCGCCGCTGATGCCCATGTCCGTGAGGCGCTGGGCGACGTCGGTATAGTCGAGTTTGTGCAGGAGTTTGGCGTTGAGGCCGCGCAGATCCTCGACATCGAAACGGCCGGGCGCGGTTGAGATTTTTCCGAAATCGAGGAGCGCTGCCAGTTCGTCACGGCTTTTGTGCGCTTCAATCGCGTCCGAGGTCCCAACGAGGGCCGCGTGGCTCAAGACCGCCATCGGTTCCAGGCCTTCGTCGCGGAAACTCTGCACCGACAGAGCGCCGAGGCGCTTCGAAAGTGCGTGGCCGTCGGCGCCGATCAGCAGCGAGTGGTGACCGAAGGCCGGCGGCGTCGCGCCGAGCGCTTGAAAAATTGCGATCTGCACGCCGGTGTTGGTGACGTGATCCTCGCCGCGCACGATATGGGTGATCTCGAAATCGACGTCGTCGATGACGCTCGTGAAGGTGTAAAGATACGTGCCGTCGGCGCGGATCAGAACCGGATCGGAGAGCGAGCCGAGATCGACGGTCTGGTGGCCGCGGATCAGATCGTTCCAGGCGACGTTGGTGTGTTCGGGCGCAAGAGCAGCGGGCGTCTTGGTGTTCGGCAGACGGAAGCGCCAATGCGGCTTGCGGTCTTCTGCCTCGAGTGCGGCAATGTCCGGCGCCGATAATTTGAGGCTCGCACGATCGTAAATCGGCGGCCGCTGCATCGCGAGCTGGCGCTTGCGGCGGCGGTCGAGCTCTTCCTCGGTCTCGAAGCACGGGTAAAGCGCCCCCTTCGCCTTTAAAGCGTCCGCTGCTGCGTCATAGCGCTTTGTGCGGTCGGATTGGCGGGCTTCACTGTCCCAGGTCAGCCCGAGCCACGTCAGATCATCGCGAATGGATTGTGCAAATTCGTCCGTCGAGCGCACGCGATCGGTATCGTCGAGGCGCAGCAGAAATGTGCCGCCATGCTTGCGGGCGTAGAGCCAGTTCAGCGTCGCAGTGCGGATGTTGCCGATGTGGATGCGGCCCGTCGGGCTTGGTGCGAAACGCACGCGCGGGGTCATGGCGATCTCGGAGCTAGCATGAGCATTGCGCCGCACCCTAAAGGTGGTTCGCGCAAAGGCAAGCGCGGCTAAGCCGCGGGCCGCAGCCGGGCCATGAAGACGTCGACATCGGCAGGGTCGGCGCTGGTGAAATTCAGCGTTTCGCCTGAGACAAGCGTGATTTTGATCTCGTACCAGCTTTGCCTTTTGAGGCTTGTTAGTTCGGAGAGACCCGCGAAACCGAGAAAGCCTAAAAACACGGTGCCAAGCAGAAAACGGGGTCTGAGCCCGCCGTCGAAGGCGCCGAACGCCAGGGCGCAGGCAACCACCAGAAAAAACATGGCGCCGAGCAGCAGGCCATCTGCATACGTGTCGGCCACTTTCTCGCCAGCGATGGCGGCGACGTCGGAAATCAAGAAGCGGTTGCGGCCGAAATGCATAACATCACCGCTGGCTGTGCGCTCAACCTGCCACATCGGCGGGCGCTTCGGCTCGAGCTTGGCGGACATGCGCATCGGCGGTCTCTTAGGTTAAGACCGCAACGGTGCCTGAAAGGCGTTTGTAAACGGCTAACGGTGAAGCGGCCACCCTTCCCTCACCGCTACTTCGATACCCGCAAGTCGTTCAGATGTCCGGCGATGCGCGAAAAGGCTTTGCGCAGGGCATCGCCGTCGCCGGCATTGAAAAAGTATTCGGGCTTCGAGGCACAGGCCTTGAGGAACGGCAGCACTTCGGGCGGCGCCTCGAAGCCGACAGTGAAGACCTCGACATTGTCCGCCTTGATGTTTGCGCACAGCTGCTGGGCCTGCTCGATCGACCGTCCATTGTCGGCCTCGTATTCGATATTGAACATGCCATCGGTCATGATGACGACCGACTTCAGAAGCTTCTTGGGATCGGGATCCTCAGGTTTGCTTTCGGCCGGCCAGAACGACTTCCATTTTGGCGAAACCAGATACCAGGCCCAACCGATGCCGAGATGTCCGGCGGTGCTTCCCTCAGCGACAAATCCATTGATCTCGGACTTGATCGTCGCCTTGTCGCCGGACATGGCGAGTACGGAGTTGACCGGGCACGCGACGGGCTTACTTCCAAATTGACGGCCGTTTGCGGGGGGCTCATCGGTAAAGGCGTCGCGGCCCTTGCGTTCGCTCACGCACTTGTTCTGGCCATTGCCGTTGCCTTGACCGGAGTTATCCTTAGCCTTGTCCGAATACTGGCCTGCATTGATGGACGTCGAATAGGGCGCGAGGCCGATCCGCACCTTCCTCGATCCGGAGTTGTCCGCCAGCAATTTGTCGACGAGGTCGCTGCTCGCCGCCTTGAGATCGCTGAGCTTACCGCCCTTCATGGATCCGCTGACATCGAGCATCATGCCGAGTTCAATGTCTTTGCTTGAAAGTGCCGCCGTCGATGACAGCGCGAAGTCGATCGTATCGATGTTGGCCACGCGTCCGAGCGTGGTATCGATGGTCCCGGCTGCGTCGATTTTGATCGTTCCAGCAATCCTGTCGATGCCAACGGTCCAGTTCGCAATTCTTGCGTTCCACGCCTCGCGGCTTGCCATGCCTTCTTCGTAGTAGCGCTTGGCAAGCGCCGCAAGTTGGCCATCGTCGGAATCGGTTTCGATCATGGACTTGGCAGTCGCAAGCGATGCGGCATCGAGTGACGCTTGGACCTTCTCATAATAGCTCGTCGCACGGCCGTAGTCGACGGCAAGTCCGATTCCGAGCGCCAACGGGATCAACATGAAGCTGAACATCAGCGTGACGTTGCCGCGATCACTTCGCAAGAATGAACTCAACAGGGACATGAGGTACATCCAATCGCGCGGAATACCAAACTCGAGCGCTATTGGAGCAATAGACCGTTCGATAAAATTGTTCAAATATTTGCTGTTTGATTGGTGCAGTTTGACTAAACACAATACGTTGTATTTTAGGTATTGAATTCTTACTTTGTAAGCCACGTCATTTAGAGGCAATCGCCAATAAAAGATTGATTGCATGGCTTATTCCGGGGCGAGCGGTTCGCGGCCCAGTGCGCCTTTGCAATTACTGGACCTAAAGCGTCTCGCGGAATTTGTTGGTGATCGGATAGCGGCGGTCGCGGCCGAAGTTCTTGGCTGAGATTTTCACGCCAGGCGCTGCCTGGCGGCGCTTGTATTCGGCGAGATAGAGCAACCGCTCGATTTTCTTGACGGTTTCAGCCGTGTGCCCACGCGCGACGACGTCTGCTAACGGCATCTCGTCTTCGACGAGGCAGCGCAGGATGTCGTCGAGGGCGTCATAGGGGGGTAAACTATCCTGATCGGTCTGGTTGGCGCGCAACTCCGCCGTCGGCGCTTTGGTCAGAATGCGTTCGGGGATCACGACGCCTTTCGGTGCGAGGCCACCCGTTGGCACATGCGCGTTGCGCCAGCGCGACAAGGCGTAGACCTCCATTTTGTAGAGGTCCTTGATCGGGTTGAAGCCGCCGTTCATGTCGCCGTACAGCGTCGCATAGCCGACCGACATTTCGCTCTTGTTGCCGGTCGTCACGACCATGCCGCCGAACTTGTTCGAGACGGCCATCAGGATCGTGCCGCGGACACGGCTTTGCAGGTTTTCTTCCGTGATACCGGCGTTGGTGCCGGCAAACATATCCTTGAGGCCCCAGGTGATCCCGGCCACGGCGGGCTCGATCGAGACCTTGTCGTAGCGGATGCCGAGTGCCGTAGCGCAGGCCTGTGCGTCGAGCAGGCTTTCATCCGACGTAAACTGCGACGGCAGCATGACGGCGTGAACTTTATCGGGTCCGAGCGCATCGGCAGCGATGGCCGCGACAAGCGCTGAATCGATGCCGCCCGACAATCCGAGAACGACGCCCGGAAAGCCGTTCTTGGTCACATAGTCGCGCAACCCCAGCATGCAGGCGTGATAGGCGGCGGCGTCGCCTTCGGGGATTTTTTCAAGCGTGGATTTGGCGCAACTCCAGCCCTTGGTGCCTTTGAGCCATTCGGTGACGCAAAGCGCGTCGCGCCAGGCTGGCAACTGTACGGCAAGGCTGCGGTCGCTGTTCAAGACAAACGAGGCGCCGTCGAAAACGAGTTCGTCCTGGCCGCCAACCTGATTGAGATAGATCAACGGCAGTCCGGTTTCGGTCACGCGCGCAACAGCAACGTTGAGGCGCCTTTCCGGCTTCGGCCAGTCGAACGGCGAACCGTTGATCGAGATCAGGATTTCGGCGCCGGTTTCAGCCAGGCACTCGCAAACTTCGTCCTTCCAGATATCCTCGCAAATCGGCACGCCGATGCGCACGCCGTTGAGTTGGATAGAACCTTGCAGGCCGTTGGTGGCAAAGACGCGCTTTTCATCGAAGACGCCGTAGTTTGGCAGGTCGTATTTGGTGCGCACGGTTTCGACGTTGCCATTTTTCAGCAACGCCACGGCATTGTAGACCTTGCCATCCTCGGGCCAGATGGTGCCGAGCAGGACGGCGGGGCCGTCGTTCAGGGCTTTGGCGAGTTCTTCGACGTGGCGGCGGGCGGCATCCTGAAACGCTGGTTTCAGCACGAGGTCTTCGGGCGGATAGCCGGTCAGAAACAATTCGGGAAAGACGATCAGATCGGCACCCGCGGCCTTGGCGGATGCGTGCGCGCCTGCTGCCATTTTGGCGTTGCCGGCGAGATCGCCGACGACGGGGTTCAACTGGGCGAGGGCGATTTTGAGGGAGGCTTTGGCTGTCATATCCGGGTTTTAAGGCGCTGGGCGACTGCGGTCCAGC
>JANNSR010000090.1:0-30176 GCA_031402935.1 Hyphomicrobium sp.
CGTTCATCGGCTATATGTTATGGCGCACGTGCAACCGGCCGCTGTTGGAAGCCGGGTTCGAGCGCTCGAAGAAGGAGCTGCTGGACCGCATTGCCGTTTTGGAAGGCGGGTCTGCGGGCAGAGCCGGATCCGGCACAGCCACGAGTGGCGCCGCAGAGCGTGCGCGCGAGGCCGAGGCAAAGATTTTCAGGAAAGAAGCAGCCGACCGCGCCGCATCGGCGGCCGTTGCTGCGGCTGTAACTCCAGCTGCCGCCGCACTAGCTACGAAGCCAGGCGTCCTATCGGCGCCGCGTGGCGGCAAGGCCGATGACTTGAAGTTGATCTGGGGCGTCGGGCCCAAAATCGAAAAGATGCTCAACTCCGCCGGTTACTATCATTTTGACCAGATCGCACAATGGACGGATAAGGAAACGGTCTGGATCGACGGGCTGCTGGGCGAGGACACGAATCGTGCCAGCAGCGACAAATGGGTCGAACAGAGTAAGAAGCTGGCGACCGGCTGGCGCCCCGATAGCCCTGCCGGCGACAAGCACGTCTAGGCAGCTTTATGGCGCTCGGGACTTGGCGCGATCGCCCGCCGGGGGTGCATATTGCGCCGCGTCACCTGGATCGGTATCACTTCTGCGCCGGCGCGAGCGCGACGCCCTATCCGGCACGGAGACAGCCCGAAACGATGCCTGACCTCAAACTCATTGCGCTCGACGCCGAAGACTTGAGCGTGATGTCAGCGCATTTGCAGGATGCTGTCGTGCGCGTCGGCGATATGGCTTATTTACCGGCGGATAAGCGCTTTGTTGCGGTTGCCAACCGCTTCGATTGGGCTAAGGCGCTCGTGCCCGCCGCGACGGTCGAAAAGCGACGCTCGAAAACCAACAGCGGTCTTGAACGGCGGCGGACTGGATTGCGGTTTGAGCGGGTGCTGGCGGTGAAGTTCAATGGTCTCGACTTGAAAGACAAGCGCGCCGCGCTGGCACTGCTGGCCGTGACCTTCCAGGCAAAACCCGGAGAAGACGCTCCCGACGGCGATGTCACGTTGACTTTTTCGGGCGGCGCCGCCATCCGCCTCAGCGTCGAATGCGTCGAAGCCGAGATGAAGGATCTTGGTGCGGCGTGGACGGCAAAGCGGTCGCCCGAACACCCGGAAGATAAAACCTAAAGCCACAAGGACCCGGCCGCGCGGTGCCGGTGCAGGACGCGATGCCGATGCGGCTCAACAGTCGTGACAAGACCTTCGCTGCCGATTTCGCAAACCTGCTCGGGCAGAAGCGCGAGGTCTCGGCCGACGTCGATGCGGCCGTTGCGGCGATCATCGCCGATGTCAGAGTGCGCGGTGATGCGGCGCTCTTCGACCTATCACGCAAATACGATGCGATCGATCTCGAGAAAACCGGGATTGCCGTCTCGGCCGCCGAGGTCAAAAACGCAGTTGCGAGCTGCACGATGGAAACGCTGGCCGCGCTTGAATTTGCGCGCGAACGGATCGCCAGCCATCATCAGCGCCAGCGTCCCGAAGATAGCCGCTATCGCGACGCTGCCGGCGCCGAGCTTGGCGATCGCTGGACGGCGGTCGAGTCTGCTGGGCTTTACGTGCCGGGCGGGCTTGCGTCCTATCCAAGTTCCGTACTGATGAATGCCATTCCGGCCAAGGTGGCCGGCGTGCCGCGCGTTGTTATGGTCGTGCCGTCTCCGCGGGGCGAGCTGAACCCGCTGGTGCTGGCGGCGGCGCAGATTTCGGGTGTCGAAGAAATCTATCGCATCGGCGGCGCGCAGGCGATCGCGGCGCTGGCCTATGGCACGGCAACGATAGCGCCCGTGGTCAAGATCGTCGGCCCTGGCAATGCCTACGTGGCGGCCGCAAAGCGCCAGGTGTTCGGCACAGTTGGCATCGATTCGATTGCAGGGCCTTCGGAAGTTCTCGTCATTGCCGATAAGCACAACGATCCCGAATGGATTGCTGCCGATCTTTTGGCGCAGGCCGAGCACGACACCGCTGCGCAATCGATCCTGATGACGGACGACGCAAATTTCGCGCGCGCAGTCGAAGATGCTGTCGCGCGGCAGTTGACAACGCTGAGCCGCGGCAATATCGCCGGCGAAAGCTGGAGCGTTTTCGGCGCAACGATCGTGCTTCGCTCGCTTGACGAAGCGCCGGCCCTTGCTGACAGGATCGCGGCTGAGCACCTCGAAATTGCGACTGTTGATGCGGAGGCACTCGCTGCAAAAATCCGCAATGCGGGAGCAATCTTCATCGGTAACGCCACGCCCGAGGTTATCGGAGATTATGTTGCCGGATCGAACCACGTATTACCGACGGCGCGCAGTGCGCGCTTCTCATCAGGCCTCGGCGTCCTTGATTTTATGAAACGCACATCGATCCTGAAGCTCGATGCGGCAGCGCTGGCAGCCCTCGGTCCCGCCGCCATGACGCTTGCCCGCGCCGAGGGCCTAGAGGCGCACCGCCGGTCTGTCGAAATCCGGCTTGAGACGTCAGGTTGATCGCCGGCATGGATCACAGCGAACCCGCTTCTGAGAAAAGCCGCGACCGGATCAGCGACATCACGCTCGATCCGAAGTCGCTGGGCCGCGTCAGCGCCAACATCGAGCATGAGCGCGAAGTTGCGATTTTTGATATTCTCGACGGCAACGCCTTCGCGGTCGAAGATCACAACGACGGGCCGTACAAATTACATCTCGGTATCGCCGAGGACCGGCTGCTGTTGTCGATCGCCAATGAAGCTGGTGCACTTGTCGCCGATCATGCCGTCACGCTGACGCCGCTGAAGCGGATCATGAAGGACTACTTCATGGTTTGTGAATCGTACTATGAGGCCGTCCGCACGGCGCCGCCGGCGCGCATTCAGGCTATCGATGTTAACCGCCGCTCGCTGCATGACGAAGGCAGCCAGATACTGCGCGACAAGCTGCTGCCGCGGATCACGATTGATAACGATACGGCGCGGCGTCTGTTCACACTCGTCTGTGCCTTGCACTGGAAGGGTTAAGCAGCACTCACAGCTTCCCCGTAAGAAACCACGCGTCCTGCTGGCCGACGCCCTTGATGTCGAGCGGACCACTGGCCTCAAGGCTGAACCGGCTTTTGAGCGCATCAAAACAGGCCGGACAAACGAGAATGCGCCCCGGAGTGCTGGCCCCTTCTAAGCGGCTTGCGAGATTTACCGGATCGCCCCAGACGTCGTAGCTGAATTTGCGCGTGCCGATAACGCCGGCCATCATCGGACCCGACGCCATACCAATGCGAATATTCAGCGCCACGCCCGCGTCTTTGCTGACGGTTGCGGCAGTCCCGATCATATCGAGCGCCATGTTGGCGAGTGCAGACGCGTGATCCTGGCGCACCAGCGGTACGCCGGACGCCACCATATAGGCGTCACCGATGGTCTTGATTTTCTCGACGCCGTGACGCTGGGCCAGATCATCGAAGGCGCTGACAAGTTTGTTCAGAACCGCGACGGTTCTCTCGGGACCAAGCCTGCGCGCTAAACCAACAAAGCCGGAGATATCGGCGAACATTACGGACGCATTGGCAAAGCCGTCGGCGATGCTCTCACCCGGTCTCGCCTTCAATCGCTCGACGACGCTATCAGGCAGTACGTTGCGCAGGACGCTATCGGTCTCTGCCTTGGCGCGCTCGGCGAGGGTGAAGGCATAGTACACCGACGCTGCAATCAGTCCAAACGTCGTGATGGCGCCCTGGACGTAGAGCGAGCCGAGAATGTCATCGCTGACTTGCAGGAGTGCAGCTGAGCGTGGAAACTTGAACCAAGTGTAGAGGTGCAGCAGCAGTGCGGTAATAACGATTGTGATCACGAGCCAAAGCCGCCGCCGCTCGAAAATAACGAATGGGGCCGCCGCGGCGACGACATACTGCAATGTATTGCCGCCGGTCCGGCCAAAATAGGCGGCGAAGCCAATGAGAGCTGCGAACTCTGCCACGACAAGCAGCAGGCTGCCGGCAATGTCGTTGAAGCGATGAGCGAGCGGGACAAGCGCGACCAGGAACACCAGTCCGAGATTGATGTAGACCACCGGCCGCATGGCTTCATCCCCGGTCAGCCCAAGGTGGACGGCATAGATGAATGTCGTGAAGCCGATCAGCGCAGCGATGACGTTGACGATCTTTAGGCGGCGCTGCGTGTCGGGCGGGTAGCCGGCGGTTCCGGCCGTCGATATGGCGGAAAAAAACCGGCGGATTGGTGCAAAGACGTGCACCACGCTAGTCGACGCCCCCGAGGCTGCTCAGCGCTTCGACATCGCAGACCACCTGCTGGCCGTGGCGTTCGATCGCGCCTTCGGCTTCGAGCAGCGATAGCGCCGCGTTGACCTTCGGACGGCTGGCACCGACCAGCAGCGCCAGTTCGCTCTGCGAGATCGGCAGAGCGAAGGTCACACGCGCCGATTTCCCTGCTGGGTCTTTCTGGCGGGCGGCAGCCAGGAAAAAGCGGGCGAGGCGGGCTTCGATGGGGTGCAGTGCGATGGCTTCGAGTTGTTCGTCGGCGTCGCGCAGCCGCCCCGACAGAAAACGTATCGCTGCCTCTGCAACTGAGGGCTGGGCCGCCAGCAGCCTCGAGAATGCGGCCTTCGACAACGTCAGCGTCTCGACTTTCGTCACGGCCGTGGCGTCCGCCGATCGCGGCCGGCCGTCGAATACGGCCAGTTCGCCGAAAATCGACGGCGGTTCGGTGTGGGCGAACGAGAGTTCGCGGCCGTCCGATGTCAGCACCGAAATGCGCACCCGGCCCTTGGTCATGACATGCAGGTCGGCACCCGCATCGCCGCGCGAAAAAATGACCTGGCCAATATCAAAGCTGGTTTCGCGAAGTTCCTGCGCAACCGCCGTGCGTGCTGCCGCATCGAGGCCGGCAAACAGCAGGGTGCGCGTCAGAAATTCGGCGGCTTCGGCCTTGGAAACCATGGGTGCCTTCAAAATCGCTCAAAGACCTGGAACTACTCATGCCTTGTTTCGAGACCTGCCGCAACGCGCCGCGCGGGTCTTGCTTTCGACGCTAACCTTAAGCCATTGTCGGCGCCAGCCGGGGGTCAATCCGGATAGCGCAAGGCGTCCACCAGGGTCCATATGATTGCATCATTGAAATCGCAGCTTTTGCCGTCTTTTGTGCGCGGCGATGCGCCGAGCCGCGAGAGCTTGCGCCGTCAACTTGCCAGGGAGCGGACTGCGACCAAGGGCGAGATTGAGCGGCCGCGGCTGGTGCTGGCAAGCGCCAGTCCACGGCGCATGACGCTTTTGGCGCAAGTCGCCATCACACCCGATGCCCTGCGCCCGGCGTCCATTGACGAGACGCCAGAACGGGGCGAGATGCCGCGCGGTCTCGTTTCCCGTCTTGCCCGCGCCAAGGCTGAAGCCGCGCGCGATCAAATCGCTAACGACCGCGATTTGGCGGATTCCTATATTCTGGCGGCCGATACCGTGGTTGCGGTCGGCCGCAAAATCCTCGTCAAGCCCGCTCACGTTGAAGAAGCGATGGCGTCGCTGCAGCTTCTCTCGGGTCGCACGCACAAGGTGCTGACCTGTGTCTGCCTCATTACGCCCGATGACCGTGTGCGCACCAAACTCGTGGATACGCGTGTGCGCTTCAAGCATCTGACGCGGTCAGAACTCGAATCTTACATTGCCTCGCGCGAGTGGCGCGGTAAGGCCGGCGGATATGCGATACAGGGTCTCGCCGGATGCTTCGTGCAGCGTATTGTTGGATCGTACACCAATGTTGTCGGGTTGCCGGTATCGGAAGTCGTCGGACTGCTGACGTCCGAAGGCTTCCCGATTCATTTCAACTGGCTGAAGTTCGCAGAAGTTGATCGCGACTGACTGGCGGGCTACAATCCTCGAACACCTGTCCCGCTAAACGATGGCAAACGCAATCACTCCGAAATGTCCGATCTGCAAGGACGCGCGTGCTGCGGCCTACGCGCCGTTTTGCTCGAAGCGCTGCGCCGACATCGATCTTGGCCGATGGCTCAAGGGCACCTACGCAATTGCCGGGCGTGACGAAGACGAAGGCGCGGACAAGGCGGAATCCCCAAAAGAAATCGACGAAGATGATACGCCGTAGCGCCGCCATTGGCGATTGAACCTCGGCGCTTGCAAGCGGGCGAAGCGCCCCCTATAAGGGCCGGGCTTCGGTACGGCGCCTCGCTTACTGCTGCAAGCCCAGGTAGCTCAGTTGGTAGAGCATGCGATTGAAAATCGCAGTGTCGCTGGTTCAATTCCGGCCCTGGGCACCACTACGTCAAAAAAATCTACAATTTCAATCCGTGCTCCACAGTGGGGACCACACTGCGGTCAAAAGTGGGGATCTTTCGTTCCCTTTTTGCTCGCCTTCGGCTGACGAAGAAGGCGCGTCGCACTGCCAGCCAGACGTTTGCGTTCAGCCGATCGCGTGTACCGCTCCGCCTCCTTCACTGTCTGCCATCCGAAGATCGCCATGAGCTCGTGCGTGGTCGCACCGTTCTCTGCTGCGCGGGTCGCGCCAGCCTTTCGAAGGCCGTGCGCTGAACACTGACGTAACCCCGCCTCATTGCAACGGCGCCTGAACCAATTTCCAAAACCGTTTGCGGTGAACGGACGTCCGAACTCAGTGACGAGGAAGGTGAGGTCTCCAGTCGGACTTGCGTGTATGACCTCTTGAAGTGCTGGCAGCACAGGCAGTTCAATCGTGACCGGTTTGCGATTGTGATTTTTCTGCGCAGTGATCTTGAACCAACCGTTGCGAACATGCTGACGACCCAAGTGGACGACATCTGATCTTCGAACGCCCGTGTACATCAGTAGCGCAAGAGCAAGGCGCGCTTTCGATCCAATCTGATGGCGTCGCTCGAACTGTTCGACTTCCTCGGGAGCCCAACTATGGAAACCCTGAGAACTACCGCGAATGTAAGAGACATCGCGAGCGGGATTTGTTGACACATGTTCGTTCTCCATCGCCCAGGCATAGACTTGACGCACTGACTTGATGCGAGCATTCGCAGCTTCGGGGAAACGGGCTTTGCGATCACGCAACACCCGGATTGCTTTTGCACTCATTCGGGTCAGCGGGAAGTCTGCAAATTTCTCCGAGCTGCCGTGAGCGATGGGCTCGTCAAGGGTATGCTCAAGGATACTTCGACGCACGCGTTGGGTTCTTGGATCGAGGCGAGCAAATTCTGGAGTGGCAAAATATTGCACGCAGAGCCACCGGTACGTTCCTGCTTTCGGCGCCACGATGCGTGGAGCGCAGCTCGTGTCAGTTGGTGCTTGTCCTAATGCGCCGGTCACAGAGTGTTCTTTGGCAGCGTCATACTCGCGTTGAAACTCCGGCGTGCCTGGCGCCGCACGGATTCGCACCTTTCGCTCGCCTTTGCGCCTACGAAAGTAAAGCCGCACATTGCCGAAGCGGTCTACGTCGCGGTGCACGTACTCGAAATTAACGATCACGAAGGCATCCTTCGACATTAGACGGCGACCTTGTTCCACGGATCGTCACCGTCACTTTTGTCATCCGACAGCGCGGCAAACGCTTCGTCAAGCTTCACGCGATCCCACACCGTCCGCGCATTGATTCGCATAGGTTTCGGCATGCGCCCGTCCTTGACCATGTCGTCGAACAGCGATGGCGACACACCCACATACGCTGCGGCCTGGACACGAGAGAGGCCCCGCGGAGCGAGGCTTCGAGGCAGCACATCCTCTCGATCAGCCATCTTGCTTACTCAACTTCTTATCCGCTACGTCTCGACGTTATTGCCCGCATATTCCTGCGCACCAATCCCACTCCATAGTAGCGATCGCCGAACTTCCGGATCTTCCCTGCGAGGTCTGGCAAACCACGCACGTGGTCGAATTCTTCTTCGAAGAGCGCCTTTGACGCTGCACGCGATCCGCGTTCCGCACACCAGAGTGCGTAGTCGGCATGGAGCTCTTCGATGCCGACAGCTGCGTTGCCACTCACCGGCACCGCACGCTCGGCAATCCACGACACGACATGTCCGTCTTCCGACTCGCTCTGCCCCGCAGTAGCCTGCCGTAGCTGGTCATGCCCGGCAACAGCGGGCTCCGGCACGCTTTCAATGATCGGCTCGTCTCGTGCACTTACTCGGCTGGCTTCGGCATAGGCGGCAATTGTTAGCGGCCCGAATGCGGACACCACTTCTATGAGGAGCGCGAAAAAAAGCGGAAACCCGAAGCTGACATCGCGCACGCTGACTACGCCGCCGGTGATCCAGGCATAGAATTCACCAACAGGGTCGGGAGCCATCGAACCGCCGCGATCCCGCAAGGTGATGACCTGGTCGCGCAGGGCGCTCGCACGTTCCTCGAGGTTCTTTGCTTCCAACGCCGCTGCATGGACTTCACGGAGTTGGGCTATGTCCCGACACGCGTCATTCGTGCGTGCATCTATCTTCGTGCAGTTCTGGGAAACGAACGCCACCGTACCCCGCACGCGATCGCCGACTACAACGGCGCGTCCCAAGACCGCGTTGATTGCGGCATCGATTTCGCCAACGCTGCGATGCTCTGCCCGTCCGAGCAGTTTTCCTTCGACCGCCGCAAGTTCGTTCTCAGCGTCTTTATAGGTCGCGTGTGTCGCCTCGCGGGCGCCGGTCAGAGCTGCGCGATCTTGAACGTAGATGCCGAGCGCTGAGTTGATGCCGAAGAGCAGACACATGAACCACGCGACGGTCGCGATCGACGCGGCGCGCCGATGCTTGGTGCGCCACAGCATGGTCACCGCAAGCAGTCCGAAGGCTTTCCACACATCCGCGGCGACGTTCGCCCAGCCGAACAGCTGGCGTTTTTCATCGGTCTGGCCGAGGCTGTAGCCAAAAAGAAAATTACCGCGAACTGAAACCGCGAACATCACGGCGGTCGCGAGGCTCAGGGCCACCAGCACAACCCATCGTGTAAACTGTCCGTTACTCATCATCTCGCGACTTGCGCACTCCTTTTGCAGACGTCAGTTCAACGCGGCCGTGCTCATGCTCGTAAAGCGCCAGCATGCGCGAGAAAATTTCATTGATCGAAACCCCTGCGACCACGGCCAAGAGCTCGATGCACTTCTTTTCCTCAGCCGTCAGGCGCAAGTCGAGCCGTGCCGTGCGGGCACTTTTCTTTCGTGTCTTTCGCGGCACGACTTCCGGCTGCTGCATGTTGCCCGTCGTTTCGTCCGGCGAAGGGATGTGATCGAGGCCGGCCTTTCCCCACACGCTCTTGAGCTGCTTCATTGCTCGGCTTGTGCTCATCTCCGCTCCATCCGTTTGCCTCGTCCGACGCCCGTGCGCCGCTTAATTTCGTCGGTCACTTTGTTCAGGAGCGCTTCCATCAGCGTGTCCGCTTGCTGCCGCAACTTCGTGGACTTCGTTTCGGTGATGGCCTGACCGCGGTTCTGTGCCTCGCGATAAGCAATGCGCTCAAAAATCGCCCCCGGCAAAACGTCATACCCCGCGTCCTTGACATAGGCGCGCACGATACCTTCCTCGCCCCCACTCAACACGCGGCAGACCGCGACGACCAATCGCTCTTTCGGCACGCATTCTTTCATGAGTTCGTGGAATGTCAGAACGGCCGGTATGAGATCGTCAGCACTTGCTCCGGTAGGCTGCACAACCAGGTGCGAATGCCTGGCGATTTCGAGCGTCGCGCGGCTGGTGCGCGCAGGCGTATCAATGATGAGCAGATCGACGTCTGCGCTGGCTCCCAGTGCCTCGCCCGCAGTTGCGTACGGCACGACTTCGCAAGGCGGCCCGCTGCCATGCCGACGTCGGGCCCGTTCCCACGCAATGACCGACCCCTGCTGGGGATCGAGGTCCGCCAACCTCACCTTCATGGTGTGAGCGGCGACGGCGAGCAGGGCCCTAGCCAACGTCGATTTCCCGACGCCGCCCTTCTGCGACACAAACGAAACGATCACGGGCATTGGACAATCCGGTTTCCTTTATTTGCTTTTATGCCGCCGGGCTATTTGTACGTCAAGCAGCTTTTACGGAAATATGTCTTGGTGTCATGACGGCAATTTACATCGCCTCGGTGTCATCCTGGAGGAATTCGGACGCCGGGTCGTGCAGCGCGACCATGTGGATAGCGCGCATTGCGAGCTGCCGGCGTTGCTACACTATGAGTATGGAAGACACGGCCAGCCATAGCTCGCCACAGTCGGACAATGTCGAGCTCCGTCACACTCTGTCCGTGCATGACGTCGAAGCCGCGCTTGTTACCGCTGGCGTTCCCCGTTCACATCGTCAGGTCATCCGGTATTGCGAAACCGGAATGTTGGATGCCGTCAAGGTGCCAGGACCCACCGGCGCACAATGGTACATCTCACCGGCGTCGCTGCCAAAAGTCATCGGCGATCTCAAGCAGTGGGAAGCCCAGCGAGCACGACAGAGCTCGCCACGGCAAGACGTGTCCGGTCATGTCGAACTTGAAAAAGCCCGCAACAGCAACTCGGACATGGCGAGCCGTAGCACGCCAGAGCCTGCTATGTCCGAGAAGGAAATAAGCCAAAAAGGAAGCGAGACGGAGCCCGTCACGACAGGCTATGTCGGACAGCTCGAGAAGCGCATTGAAGAAAAAGACGATGTAATCGGCCTATTGAAGGGCCAGCTCGCCGCCAAGGATGAACAGATCAGCGAGCTTTCCACGCGTTATCGCGAAACGCATTCGCTGCTCGGGGCCATGCAGCGCATGTTCGCGCCGCTGCTTGGTCAATCAGATCCCTACACCGCGCCGGACAGCAGGGAAGCCGGGCCTGTTGATAACTCCACACCAAGAAATACTACTATTGCAATATAATAGGGCAATGGAACACATTGACGGTCAACTGCAAAAGATCGAGCAGAACATCAAGCTCAATACTGCCGACCCAATAGCGCGATATGGATTCACGCAATTACCAAATTTCATTTTGCGCAATCCCGATATTTCGATTGGTGCCAAGACGACGTACGCTTTATTTCTGAGCTTTGCCTGGCACAACAATCTCTGCTTTCCCGGCCAGGATAAATTGGCCAAGGCCATGGGCATGAGTATCGGAAGTATCAATTCGTTCGTCAAAGAACTCGAAACTGTCGGCCTCATTGAAATCGAACGCCGGGGACAAGGAAAAACCAACATCTATACGATCAACTACGTCGTCAAGAGAAAGGCCAAAGTCTAGATTTCAGCTGGCTGAAATCTAGATTTCAGCCTGTGCAATTCTAGAATTCAGCGGGCTGAATTCACTCTATATAAGAATATGCATTTAAGAATACTAAGATAGAAAAATACCCAGTAAGGGATGCGCTTTGAAAAAGCAGAACGGGACCCGACCCTTGACTTTCTGGGAATTCATGTCGCAAAACAGATATTGTGCGATGTTTATGCGACGCGATTCCCCGAGTACTTCGAAAATCCTAATCTTGTGCGAAAGATCTATCAAACACGTCGCGATATGGAATATCGAACGCGTCCGATAGAGAAATACCCCTACAAAAGCCCCTGTTTTCGGTTTGCAGGGGTGCACGGCCTCGCCGCGCCGATAAATGTGCTTGCAGCACAATACAATAGCCCCCAGCCCTCGGTCTGCTGCGCAGCCCGAGCAAACGCCGCCACCCCGCTATACCGATGAGTACATCGGTAGATTGTGCGGGGCTGGCGGCCTCGTTCCTCGTAAAACATAGTCGCCCGAATACGGGCTCCTTGTTTTCCGGTCTCTCGGCTGACGGCGTTTGCTCGGGCTGCCTCGCAAAATATAGTCGGCCGGGTACGGCCTCCTTATTTTGCGGGCGCCGAGGTCTGGGGGCTGGAACGCGTGGAAGCGCGGGCTTTTCGAACGCGTCCGATAGTCCTCGCAAGCTGCGGGCTAGTCGAACGTGTCCGAAGTCGCAACCGCGCGCTACCCTTCCCTGCAACCGAAAACAGGGGCATACCGTACGATAACATTTTGATGCGCGAGCTCCTACGAGCGCCGCGCCGCTCCTCGCCGGTGGGAGCGAGGAGCAAGCCCATGCAAACGCATGAAGGTGACCCGCTGGGCGGGTCTCGATTTTGTCCCCGAGACGCCGGCGGCGCGCACAAGTATTGCACGCCGATCGGGTCAGCGAACTGCAGGTCGCGCGCATCTGGCATACAGCGCAAGACCGTCGAAGCGCACCACTATGAGGCCGATGCGGACCGTCTCCGTTCGCTACGGCGCGCCAATCCGGCAGTTTGTCGAGGTATTCCAGACTCTATATGCTCGCCTCGAGACTTTCTCATCCTGACCCGAAGCGGTCATGTTGCCAATCCGGTACGTGCCGCACTTTTCACGTCGCCCGACCCGATCACCCTCTTCGAACCTAGCGCGGACGTGAAGAACTCAGATTACGTATGGTTGGCTTCAATCTGCTCTAACGCTTGAGCCATGCTGATGTATCATCGTCGGCAACATCAGCGCTGAGCGTCGACCTGCCGCGACCGCAGGACCCAATAGGTGCCCTGCGAGGACAGAACTGGTTCGAGTTCGTTGGTGCGCTTGTCCGGCGGTCGTGCGCTTCGTTCAATGATGCCTTGCATATCGGAGACAATAATTGGACTCGACATATAAATATCATGGTTGATGTCGAAGTAGCGCCATGCGCTACGTCCCCCTTTAGTGATGTCTATGGTGTCGACGCCGGGCGCGATGAGCGGTTGATCGTCAATAAGGCCAGCACGACGGCCCCATATCCAACTGGATGCCCAGAGCGCCCAATCACTCTGGGCGGCATAGAGTGTGAAGTTTCCCGTTGGCCTCGTCATTTTCGCAGGCTCGCCGTCCGCATTTTTGCCGATGATTGTCTCTACCAGTTGAGCGAAGTACTCCGGCTCCACATCGGGTGCGGCATTGATAACTTCACCCATCAGCGGGCGCAGACTCTCTTGTGCTTGGGTCAGCTTCTCAAGCGCGCGAAGCAACACCATGTTGCCCATGCTGTGGGCAATGAAATGAATTTTGGTCGGCTTTGCTTCGGCCACTATTTTTTTGAGAAAGTCGGCGAGATCACCCACAGCGAGATTGACCGTCTCACTATCGGAAAAGTAGCCCCAAAATCGTCCGTGCGAGGGCCAACTGAAGGCAAAGACATTGCCGGCGAATTTAATGTCGTAGGCGATCTGCGCCGCGCGTCGAACGGCGTTTTCAAACGAGACGTTATACCCGTGAATGAAAATCAGTGCCTGTTTCGGCTTGGAGCGGCTGGGGTCCTCGAAAAGACGTCGGAGATCGTTCGTCGGCTCGGAAGAACAGGTCTGAGGAAGACGCGTCGCGGCCTCCGCGTCTGCGGAAGCGATCAAAACGGTTCCTTTTTCTGATGGCTGCTGGCGCGCAGCTTGCGTCGGCCTTTTCGGGTTCGGTACCGTGACGACGACAACCCCGAAGGACATGCTCTTACTGCGCTCGCGCCCAAAGGCCAGCGAGGGTTTGCCGTCGTCTCGTTTGCGGTCGGTGCCGAACAACACTGGTATATCTTCGATCGTCGGACCGGCGACAGCATGCGCTCGCGCGAATTGTTTTTCTGCCTCTGAGCACTTGCCAATAATCCGGTAGAGATCGCCAAGTTGGCCGAGCGTGGAAGCTAGTTGAGGGTTATCAGGACCGAGAGCCTGCTCCTTAATCGTAAGCGCGCTCCTCAAGAGCGGCTCAGCCTCCCCGCGTCTGCCGAGCGATTTGTAGAGCCCGCCAAGATTTTCGCGGATACGAGCTACAGTGGGGTGGTCAAGGCCAAGCGCCTTTTCGGCTATAGCCAGGCCGCGTTTGTAAAGCGGTTCAGCCTCCGCGTAACGGCCCTGGTGCTCGTAGAGCAGGGCCAGGTAATTCAACGTTCTCGCAACAGCAGGGTCATCAGGACCGAATTCTTTCTCGCGGATCTCAAGTGCGCGCTTATAAAGCGGTTCGGCCTCAGCATAGCGACCCTGATGGTCATACAGCTGGGCTAAGTTGTTGAGCGCAGTTGCAACGGCAGGGTTGTTCGGACCGAGCGCCTTCTTCCATAAGTCTAGCGCACGATTATATTGCGGTTCGGCCTCAGCATAGCGGCCCTGAGCGACGTACAGCATAGCAAGGTTGTTCAGTGCAGTCGGGAAATCTGGATCGTGAGGCATCTTCCTGTGGAGATCAAGCGCGCGCTTGTAAAGCGGTTCAGCCTCCGCATATCGGCCCTGAACCTTGTAGAGCAGCGCTAGGTTATCGAGCGCAGCAGCAACGACGGGGTCAGGCGCGCGGAGCTTCTCGGCCAAGTCCAACGCGTGCTGGGCAATCGGAATGGCCTCGGGATATTTGCCTGCCTCGTAGAGTCGTGCGACTTGGTCGTTGAGGACGCTAGGCTCCTCGGACTGCGCGCACAGCGTACTGGAAAGATTTGCGAGAATTGAGAATATTGCCGCCCACCGCCACCACGCCCTACCGCCCATGACACCCTCCGCGATGCATGCCAACCAAGGAAGTGTGCTCGTGCGGCTCGATGAAGGCAAGTCTTGGAATGTCAGTCCAGTAAGCATGGACTTCCTTTCCTCCCCTAGTATTGGCGCATCACCCCAATGTCTGCACATGGCCCACTGCTGCCAATAGCTCTTCGCGAAGGACCCTACGCGATTGAGGGACAAGCGGAAATTAGCGGCAGCAGCCGCTCGACTGGCAGTTCTCGGGGGTAGTGCGGGCGTAGCGTGATCGCACCTCAATCGACGTTCGTGACCCAAAGCTGCCTCACCGGCATCAGAACCACGCATTTATCACAGCGACCACTTTGGACGAAAGCTGACGACTAGTCTGACCCTGAGTTGGAAACCGCTCAGCCAAAATCGAAAGTGCGAAAAAATCTGGACAGCACTTGCGCGTGAACGGCGACGCCGCGCCGATCAACATTGAATCAGGAGACATTATCGTCATCCCGCACGGCGCCTCGCTTAATCTCAGCAACACGGCGAAACGCGAGGCCGTGGACCTCGTGGAGGTCTTACCGTGCATCAGCCATTTCGGTGAGAATCGCGACTAGCTCGCGACTGTCTTTGCGATCTTTTCCGATACGTAGCTCAGCACATAGCCCAGAATTGTGCCTGCGATCACCGAGCCCCCGAGTACGATCGTGTCGGGGATAATCACGGGGTCGGTCCGAGGATTGATCCAGAGCAGTTGCCACCAGAACGCAGCAAGTGTCGCGGCATAGCCATAGACAGCGAATGGAAGTGCCGATAGCAGTGGCATGTGCGAGCCCCTGATCATCAGTGGTATGCGGGTTCCCAGGATCAGGGCAAGGCTCACGCCGCACACGAAAGCGTGCGCCGCCATAAACTCCTCTGCGCCGTCGGATTCAGAACGGCCAGAAACGAGTGCCGGCAGAAATCCCCAGGCCCGCTGATCTGGCTGGCGGCCCAGTGAGATGAGGGGAGTGTGCGGGTGGTCAGGGGGAGCGGGGATAACTTTTTTTGCGCGTATTTTTGGTAACGTTAAGGGCGGGGATAAGTTCTGGCGGAGCGATTGAGGCGGCGCGACCAGCCTCAACCTTGCAGACAATAGACGACGATCTGCGCGTCAGTCGCCCCGCATGGCTTTGATTGCCTCTATTTTGCCAGTGGGCTTGAGACCACGCGCGGCCTCCAACGCCTTGATTTGATTTTTTATGTCCGTTTCTGAGGCGTTCCATGGGATGGGAAAGCCTGTATCAGACATGAAATTTCGATCCCTGGGCGATACGAGACCGCAAGCACCAGGCACCTCTGTACAGCCTCTCCCTGCTTTTAAACAACTGTGACAATCATCGGGCGGCTTTCCATCCCTGGCCGGGCAATTTTGATTGGAATCTAACACTCTGGGGCAGTGGTCGGCTTTCGCTTCGAAGCAAGGGTTGCAAAGGCTGGCCAAAAGCGCGCAAACGACCGCACATTTACGGCGAAAAATCGATACACTCATTGTGGTTGTCTACCTCCTAAAAGGTCGTTTGAAATTCTCGCGTAGAGACATGCATTTTCTTGGTCATAACTTGCGTCGACTGATACGTAGTTTTTCTTGTCTGGTTTCTCGTCATCTGGCACGTGCGAAGCATCGCAATCCTGCAATCCACGGCTCGCCTCAATGATGCGCCCGAGCGATATCTCGGATATCAGCCATCCGAGTGCCAGATCGTCGTATTTGATGCGGTGAACGTAGCTGTGCGGTGTCGTTGCAAGTGGCCCCCAGCCGCAAGCAGCGCCCCCGCACAACTTTCTTATTGCCGATTGCGCCGTGATATATCCTTTTCCAAAACTCGATCCATAGAGCGCCACAAACGGCGCCAACAGTTCACCCGAAAGAGAAGTGTCCGGTGTTTCCCCCAAGTAGCTCCTGATTACGATTAGCTTGAAGCAAACGGACTTTGTCTGAATGTCATCGAGGACGACGAAGGCCGTATTCACCTTCGCGCATTGTTTGGCAGCTCCAGGCGCTTCATTGCTTATTTTGTCAGCTTTGGAAGCTGTGCCCGATTTGATTGCCTCGATAAGATCCGTCGCCGTTTGAACACCCGAATTTTCGAAATAACCTCCGTCCACGAGTTGGCGGGCTACAACTTCTTCGCCGACCACTGCCGGCGGCAAGACCAAAGGATAGCGCGCGCTTGCGCCGACGGCCGTGCTCAATCGGACGGCAATGTTTTGGTTCAACTTGTCGAGCCAGACATCCGCGAAGACGTGCCCGTCCCTAAGACGAAACGGCGCAACGATGGCGCGGTCGCCGTCTTGGATCACCGTCGTGTTGAGCAGCAGCGCCGGCGTATCGCGCGACGCGTCCCACAGGTCCCGCACGTTCTCGGAAAAAAACTCTTCCGCGCGACCGGGACTGACACGGCCTATGATCTTCCGCCACGAGCCCTCGAAACTGAACTCGAGCGCGCGTGCCCGGTCAAACGCGCCAACAGGTATCGGAAAGAACCGCTGGAAAAAGTCCGGAAAAAGACCGGCGGCCAGAAGCGGCGTCACCAGATCTTCCCTGAAATAGTCTTTTACGGCTTTCTGAAGGGGACCCGGTTCAGGCTCCTGTTGATGTGCCGGGCAGCGCGTTTCGGCGGCCAGTGCGCGGTCTGGCGGAAAGACCTTCGCGAGTGCCGCAAAAACCGACAAGCCGACGCTGCCGCCGGAAACGCCGCTTAAGGCAAAGACATGCCGGGCGAACGCCGGGCAGTTGTCTTGAATTCTGGCGAGCAACGACGCGGCATGGGCCGCCGCATAGACACCGCCGCCCTCCGCCGCGACCACATACACAGGGTACGTCGCGTAGTCATTTAAATCCGGTCGTTGTTTGAGCCACGACGCGAACGCAGTGGTTGCATCCGGCAGCTCTGGTGCCGTGGTGGAGATCGTCCGAATGGCATGATTGTTGTTGATCCCGAGCAGCGACCAGGCGAGAGCAGCGGCCAGCAGCGTCGCGGTCGCGGGGAATTGAAAGCGATCGTAAATGTAGCTCAGCAGAGAAGTGATCACGCATAGGAAAAAAAGAAACAGAAACAGCACCACAACCGGCCCGAGCACGTCGGCGAACTCTCTTGGAAAGAGCGTTGTCAGCGCGATGACCGCGCCAACACCAGCTGACGCAAAGGCGAGGCCGCGAACGGCACCAATTCGCCCGAGCCACCCGAGCGGGCGGTTGAAGGCGCGGATCAACGCGTTGCGAACACGGTGCGAAAACGCAAGTCCGGCGATAACAAGGCCCACGATCGCCATCGATGCTATCCGCATCAGCGCATCGGCGCGATCTGCGCTGACGTTCAAGCGCGACGTCAGGAGGCGCGGCTCGATGTTGAGGCTCGCCAGGGCCAGGATCGGGATCAATGCGAGACCGACGGCCAGCGCCTCGACAAGTCCGCGATAGTCGTTGACCGCATCGCGACGGTTGGGGGGCACGTTGCGGATCAAAAGCAGGCAGGACAATAGGAATGCCGCCGATAGCAGGAGCAGCGCGGCCGATATCCGTGCGACCTCGATCTTCATAAGCGGCAGCGGCGCTTCATGAATAGACTGGAAAATCTCGCGCGTTTGACTTGGCAAAACGAGAATGGCGGCGGTCAAAATCGCGACGCAAATCGGGGCGCGCAGAAGTGCCAGGGCAGCAAGCAACTGGTGCATAAAATTGCCTCGTGGAACGCCGCGTCCGCGAAAGTCAGGTGCCTCAGTGCAACTAGGTGTAAACTGATTTCAGCACTAATCATGATCTGCAGCAATACGTTCTTCGAGTCGGCTCTTGGCCCGTTGTGTGAATTCGCTGCTGCGCAACAAGTCGGCAATTGCTGAGGGCATTGCGGAAGTGCCGGCCAGGCGAGCGACTACCTAAAATAAAAGCCACCGCACCCCGAGACCGAGCCCGAACGCAACACACGCCGCCGTCAGGGTGTTCAACGTCGATAGCCCGACTGTTTTCCACCATTCCCACTGCGCACCCACACCACGAGCCCGCGGCCACAGCTCGATGTACTTTGGCAAACTGGACATCGACATCCCGGCCATGGTCAGCGGCACCACCACCCACCACGCGACGCCCCCCATCGCACTCATCGCCGCTGCGATCAGCAACCAGAATTCCGGTGCGCACAATGCCCGGCGCAAGGTTAGTGGCTCATCATCCATCAGTTAGCTCTGCCCAACCTCGCGTCCAGCTTGGTGAGCTGCTCCTCGTCCAGGCCGACGCTCCGCGCCAGCTGCAACATACGGGCCTTGCTGTCGCCGAGCTTGAAAACAAATTCCGGACTGACGCTGTTGAAATTCAACAGCACGCTGGCCTCAAGTTTTTTACAGGCGCCTTCGAGCAGCACGCGAAAAATCTGCACACCGTCCTTATTGACACGCAACATTAGATCGTCACCACGAAGATTGTAGGCGATCTCCAGATCGGTGCCCTCGAGCACGCGATGCCCCGGAATGTCCTCGTCGCTGCCGTCGATCAACTTGTCGGTCATCACACTCTCCTTCACGCTGCCACACTCACGTCGACACAGTACACTTTCTTACCCTTCGCGCGCGTGCGCACGCCAATCTTCTCGCACATCGCCACAAACGGATCGGCGAACTCTGCGACCGACACCGCCCGTACCTTCTCGCGCCCGCACCAGGCGCAATAGCCCGCTGGGCGCCTCGCCCGCGGCCCAAGTGTCGCGGCCGACCCGGCTCTCGCACGCGGAGCCGTTTCGTCTCCGCCCTGCGGGCTTCGATCCGTGGCGCTGAGTGCTCCCAAAAATGCTTGAACCGTCCCAGCGGCATTATTCCCGCGGAAACCAGCCCTTCAGGCCGCGCGAGTACGCGCGTCGTGATGCCGTCGTCCCACCATCCCCCTACCTCCGTCCCAAAATGCGGTCTCTCATGCATTCATTTGCTCGATGATGGAGCGCTCGACGTCTTCGCGCGCGCGGGTGTGGCGCGCCCGTGTGTGGGCAATGACCGCCTTGGCGCGTCCGCGCGCCGGCGGCTCGGGGATGACGGTGTCGATCATAAACGGGTCGCTTGGATTGCCGTTCTGCAAGAGCTTCACCCAGGCGGAAAAGTTGCGCGTTTCGCACAAGGTCTGCTCGTTCTCGATGCCGAGCTCGGCTGCCATCACCTTGGCGTCGTAAGCGCCGACGCGGAAGATGATGGAAGATCCGCAATTGGCCATGATGGCGTGCTGCAGGCTTTCAGGAAGTTGTTCCAGGTACTGATGGCTAACGACGAGCATCAGTTTGCCGTTGCGGCCTTCCGAAAGCGTGCCAGCAAACCGTTCGGTGGCGACGTTCTGCAGCTCATCCACGTAGAGCGTAAAGTCGGGCCAGTCGACATCGGGCCTGCTGCTGCGCATGTCGGCGACATGGGCGATGGTCGTCGCCAGCAAGACCCCTAGCAGGTGGCTACCGGTCGCACCTATTTTTCCACCCTTCGCGAGGTTTACGACGAGGCACCCGCCTTCGTTCATGAGGCGGGCGATATCGATCGTCGAGCGACGTTGGCCAATGATGTTGGCAATCGGTCCGGCCAGCAGCATGCCGATTTTATTCTGCACTGGCGCAATCACCTGCGCACGAAAGCGGTCGTCGTAGGCGGCAAATTCATTCACCCAGAAGGCCGAGACCACAGGATCGAGGCACGCCTTGAGAAGACTCGTGCGATAGTGATCATCGACAAGCAACCGCGCAAGGCCAAGCAGCGTTGAGCCGGGCGTGTCGAGTAGCAAGCGCAGTGAGTTATAGAGAATGTACGTCATCCGCGGCGCATCGGCGAGGCTCGTGCCCCAGATGTGCGCGATGGCTGAAACGACATGATCGGCGACAAGATGCCGGCCATCTGCTGGTACGTCGGCGAGCGGATTAAAACCGATTGGCCGCGCGAGGTCTGACGGATTGAAATACACGGTCTCGTCATTGCGCTCTTTCGGCGCGGCGTCGATCACAGCCTCGGCAAGATGGCCCAAGGGATCGAGGACGGCAAAGCCTCTGCCGGCGCGCAGGTCGTCGAAAATCAACGTTTTCAGAGCCGTAGTTTTGCCGGCTCCACTACGCCCCATCATATGCAAATGGCGCCGACGATCGTCGAGCGAGAGCGTAATCGGCGCCGCGAGCTGCATGCCGCGTACCGCCGTCCCGATGCAACAATAATCATCGTGCACAGGTCGGCATCGGCCGGAGCGCGATCCGCAGTGGATCGGGCAGGTCTCGCTTCGTCGTGGGTAACTCTGCGAACCGGGGGCGATGCCGACCACTACGCGCGATCGGCTTTCTTACAGTGGCCGCCCCCGATCGTCGCACTTGCTCTTTAGTGTAGCGCGCCGGTTCTCGTCTCGCCGCTCCAGTTAGGTGGATAACGAGATTGGCCCAGCCGATCGTGCTCACCGACACGAGCAACTTTTGAGCGTGGGTAAAGCTTCTCGAGCCCGTCGCGCCAACAAAAAACCAGGCTAATCCGTACTTGGTCGCCAGAACCGCTCGTCTCCGGTCGTCTCGACGCCGTCCCCGCCCGATCCCGAGCACGCTACCTGCGACCGCGGGAGCTCGTTGAAACGAAGATCAATCGGTTCCTGACGGCGTGCCGCCGCTCAGTCAATTGAACCGCCGAACACACGGGCCTCCATGATCGGCCCAACACGTCAGATCGGTGCGCTATCGCTAGGTCCGGATCCTTGCGGCGGCGGCACGTTCGAAAACATTTCTAGTAAGATGCGAACCTGTCTTCCGTCATCGATAAACTGTTGCGACTCTGTATATTTGATCTGCTCACCCTTAGTGCTCCCGGGATTTTCAGGGTGCCCCCGTGGCAAGTACTGATGATAGCGAATTACCGTGTCGTAAGCGATGCCGTCGAGTTCACCTTCGGGACGTTCAGGGAGGCCGCCTCTAAGCAAGACCGGCTGCAGGTCTTTTAGCTTCTGTAAGTCCACATGTTCTTCGATGAAATCCACGAGCTTGCGAAGTGACGAGGCGATAGCAGTTGCGGTCGTTATATTGCGATCTCGCAGCTCCGAGCTGATGCGCGCAAATAAATAGATGAAGCCGACTGGATATCCGCTCCATTTTGCGTACGCATCGAGCACGTAGTAGAGCGTTTGTTGCGAATGCTCCGCCTTCGTGATCGTGTCGCTCGAAAATTTGGTATTGCGGGGACGGAAGCGCTCCGTATGTGGCCGTAGCAATTTCGTCAGCCCTTCGCTTTCCAGTTTCTTCTGCGTGCGGAGCGCGCGAAGCGTAAGGCCACACGAGAGCGGCATGCTTGTTGTATTTTCCATGCGGCAATCCCTCAGATGCCCATTAGTCGTCTCGCGCCAGTCGGCGCTAAATCTCGTTGCGCGCGCAACTTACTGCCCGTAAATTTGTACGTGCGTCGATGACCTCGCGTGGGGCCTGATGAACCCTACATCTTGAGATCTGAAGCGCTCGGACCGATCTCAGCAACAAGCCCCTACAGGAAAGCGGGGCGTGATTGATGAGATCAGGCCCCGCTTAAGAACGAGCGACCGAGGTGTATTCGATCGACTCGCCCAGTTCACCAGGACGCCTAGCGCTCCGGTGTTCTGTACACAGCGTAACATAGTTACGCGGTGAATATTGGTGTCGTGCCAGTAGGCGTCGGAACGTCTGCACTCGGTCGCTCTCCAAATTGGGAGCTGCCCAAAGTGAATTCGAGCGACGTTACCAAAGTCCTACCGCCCTCAAGGGCCGAAGGCAATCCCCTCAAAATCGACGGCGACCTTTCCCTCGACGGCACGTGTACGTCTGCTGCCATCCCCTTCAAGGGGGAGAACGCGGATCTCTTCATTCGCCTGCTGGATTGGCGGCGCGCTCAACGCGGCACTCGCGCGAGCAATCCGGTCGATGGTGGTACCTAGCTATGGCGCCAGGCCACCGGACGACCGCCGCATCGGAGCCGCGCGAGCCAGCAGGCCCTTACAGGGAAAGCTCTGAGCGGTTTTGGCGTGTGCTCGAAGAGCATGACCATGCTCAGCAGCAGCATCCGCAGCCTTGGAGCCAGCCCAAGTTGCCGCCCGCAGACGCGGAGTTACCCGATGACCAGCGCTGACCACATGCAGCCGCATCCTTGCGCCGACGTCTTCCCGGTCATGGATGCTGAGCAGTTCGAGGACCTTCTCGCCGACATCAAACAGAACGGCTTACGAGAACCGATCATCGTCGACCTTCAGAATCGCATCGTCGACGGCCTTCATCGGTTTCGCGCCTGCATCAAGGCCGGCATCAAACCAACGATTGAGCGCCGAGCGCTAACCGACGACGAAGCGCGCGACTTGAGCATCAGCCGCAACCTGCACCGTCGCCATTTGTCCACCTCGCAGCGCGCGGCCATCGCGGCCGGCATGGCCACAGCTAAGCAAGGCGGCAGCCAAGCGGCAAATTTGCCGGATCGCGTGTCGCAGGCGAAAGCCGCAAGCCTCCTGGGCATCAGCGAGCGCGCTGTTCGCTCCGCCGTCAAGGTGCAGGAGCGTTCTGCAGATCTTCATGAGCAAGTGAAAGCCGGTAATATCTCGGTGCACTTAGCTGAGCGAGTCTCTGACCTGTCCAAGGAACTGCAGAACGACGTCGTCGAAAAGATCAAAAGCGGCGACGCGAAGGGCGCGAAGGGAAAGGTAAAGGCGGCCCTTGCTACATCTGACAGGAAAAAACTCGCGACGTCAAAGGCGCGCTACCCCGCTGCTTATGCCGCGCTTTTTGACGAGCTTTATGCCCTTCCGGACTACCTCAAACGGCATCCATTGCTGCTCGAGCACGCCGCCGATCTCGTCGCCGAGTGTCGCCAAGCGATCGAGCATATCGAGCAGGCCGTCAAGTCTGTGCCGGAGGAGGTCGTGCGTGCTGACCACACATGGGAGCTACCTACATGAAAGATTTCGCAAGCTACTTTCGAATAGCCGGCTGTCGTGCACAGCGCCTTCGCGCGTCCAATTGCACCACTGCGCACGCGACCGGCTTGTTGGCCTTCACACACTTCAACGACGCGTTGGAGCCCGTCGCGCCAACTGCAATGAACTTAACTTTCCGCGACAGGAGTAACGCAAATGTCTAAGGACAAATCCACGAGCGAGAGTTCCGGTCATTCAGTCTCATTTGGGACGAGTGAAGGCGTGGCCACGAGTGATCCCATCGCTCTTCGCGACGATATTTCCGTCGCTCATTATCTTGACCTGATCGCCCCCGATCTCGAGGTCGCAGCCCGCGACGCTGACGAGTCACTTTGTCGGTATGCCGAGCGGTTGCTCTCCGCCGTGCAAGATATCCGCTTTTACTTAAGTGATCAGTTGGATGAGCTCGAACGCGACCTCGAGAACATCATCGAGCACCTCGGCGGCGAGGACGGATCATGACCGAGCGCCTCGCCGCCGGCGTCGCGCTGGCGGCGTTCGGCATCGCAACGTTCTGAAGCGCGCCAGAAGGAATTCACCGATGAAGTACATCCTGCAGGACCACGCGTCATGACCGACAAACGCAAAAATAGCCGCCGAGTTTTCCTCGCCGTCTTCGTATTGAGCGCAACTATCACCGGTACGGCGGCGATGTCGCAAGCCAATTGCTGGTGCGTCGACGGCTATATGGTCTGTGACGACGACCAGCCGAGCTACTCCTACGAGCCGCCGCAAGAATACTACGCCGCTCCCGAGACCGAAACCGAAACGCCGGGCTGGAATGGTGACAGCTACGTCACGGACACTGAGCCGGTTCAGCCCGCGCAGACTTGGGACGAGCCGCCGCCTCGGCAGTATCAGGCATCATCGCTGTCTTTCTCGCTGCCCGACATCCCTCTTGAATTGGTGCTCGGGATTTTCGCTGTCATTGGCCTCGCCATCCTTGCTGCCGCCATTGATCACTTCAATCGCATCATCCTGGCGCGCAAAACCGCCGCCGCGCTCGACGGCGCCGCAGCCGCAAAGGCGGCACGCCGCAATGTCGAAGACGCGATGGCTGAGGCCGACAAAATAATCGCCGTCTTTCTCGCAGAGCAAGGGCTTCGTCAGTTAACGGGCAAGGAGCGTCATCATGACTGACAAGAAGTCCGTCACCATCATTTCGCCGCGGGAGACGCTGCCAACGCGCGGAACGGCGCCCGGGGCGTCGCTGCCGTCATTGCCATCCTCCTCGGGAAAAGTCTGGGGTAGCGCCACAACAATCATGCGCGCCGATGCGGCATACGTGCAGCACCACACTGAATTTCTGCAGGCCCGGGTCGCACAAAGTTCGGCGATGAAAGACCTTGTCGAAATCCGCGTCGCCCTCGCGACGGTTATCGCCAAGCTGCAGACCATCGATGAGATCATCGCCCATGAATATCGCCGCGGGCGTGCCGATCGTCAGAGCGAAGTCGCCGAATGGGCGCATACCGCACGCCTCGCCACGCTTCGTCATGAACGCGACGAACTCGATGCCGTCGCAACGCTCATCCGTTCGCGGCAACGCCTGGCCGAGTTCGACGAGCAGCCGCCGCCCATACCCGATCGATCGCCGCCGCCGCCCGAGCAGCCGCCGCCGCCCGCATCCGGGCTTTCCCCTGCCGACGTCGAGAGCGTGGCGCAGAACATGCCCGAGCTGCAACCCGACACCATTCGCACGCTGGTGCTCGCGCTCAACGGCCTTCTCGCGGAGAAAAAAGCATGACCCGCGCGCCTGCCCTTTTTACGCAATGCGAGGCGCGCTGCGATCACGATAGCGGCCACATTTTATATGCCGGCTCATCCGGCACTGGAAAATCACAAAGTCTGATCAGCCTCGCGCGTCATAAAATTCGCAATCCGCTGACGGGCCTTATCATCGTCGATCCCGAGGGGGAGATCGGACCGGCTTGCTTTGAGTTCATCGCCAATCCCAAGAACGGGCTGGGCTGGCGAAAAGTTCATTACTTGCGACCCTCGTCGACGACAGAAATTTTTGCGCTGCCGTTCCTCTGGGTTCCAGATCGCAATCCGCTCGACTGCCATAACAAGGCCGTGCGCGCCCGCACCATTTTCTCCCAGGCCGTCACCGTGGGAGCTGGCGACTACGGTCCACGATTGCAGAAATATTTTTACCTTGGCGCCATGGGCCTCGCCCTCACCGGCCGTCCGCTGATTGATATGCCAGATATTTTCGGCAGCGCATCTCACTTGCGCGAAGTCCTCAGTGCAGCCTATCCGCACGCCTTCTTGCGCGATGCGATGGAAGCGGTTGACCTCCTCAATCCGCGTGCGCAGCTCGAGTATAAAGATCCGCTCGTTTCAAGGCTCATGCCGATTTTCGGCAACGATGTCTTGCGCCGCGTGTTCGGTCCGCAGCCACCCATCGACTTCAAAGCCATTCTCGATAATCGCGAAATTGCCATACTCGATCTCAGTGGTCTCGAGCACGCCGATGCCGTTCTCGTCGGCAAAGCATTCACCAACTTAGTCATCCACGAAGCGATGCAGCGCGAGCCGAACCGCGAGCCGCATGCCTTCATTTTGATTGATGAGGCCTTCGATTTTATTACGCCAGATTTGGCGCGTGGCTTCGACCGGCTCCGTAAGCGCAATATTCAACTATGCCTTTCAATCCAACGACTGGCGCAGCTTAAAAAAGCCCCTGACGATGATGCGGTCGCCATCATGAGCGCCGTCATCGGCGGCACGCGCACCAAGGTAATTTTTCGTCTCAATGAACCCGATGATGCCGAGTACATGATGCGCACGATTTTTACGGGGTTCATCCCGCTCAACGAGTGGAAAAACGGCACCGAGAGGCCCGTTGCTGTGGGTCAACATATCGAAATCGTCCGCAACCGCTCCACCGCGCATCACAATGCCGAGCACCAAGCGACGACCGAAACCGAAAGCGTCGCCTACAGCACCGCACGCTCGCGGACCATCAGTGTCACCGAAGCCGACAGTGAAAGTGAAACCGACGCCACGTCAGAAGCCACCGCGTTCGGTGAGAACAGCGCCGAAAGCACGGGCACCGCCTCCTCGACCTTCGCTGCAACCGGCGACAGCATCAGCATGGACCCCATGACCGGCGGTCTTTTTTTGCCACCGGACTGTACCAATCTCACCAGCAGCGCCAGCTCCGGCACCGGCACAACCGGCACCGCGTCGCGCGGATCGGGAACCACCGCCACGGAAACTTCAGGCTCTTCACACGCCCGCACCTCCGGCCACACCACGACGATCACCGAGGCCTACGGAGAAACCGAAAGCGAGACGCACGGCTACAGCCGTGGCCGCATGACCGGCACCAGCCGCGGCACCAGCGACAGCGCCGGCGACAGCGAGACATACGTCACGACATTTCAATGGATGAATAGCCAACTCTATTCCCTGACCGAACAGCAACATCGCCTTACCGGCGAGATCCAAAATCTGGCGCTGCGAGAATGTTTTTTGAAGATCGACAACGCCAAGCCGGTACGCACCCGCACCGTCGATTGCCCACCGGCATTTAAGTCGGCGTTCTTCCGCCGCGTTATGCTGCCGCTCTTTCACCAGAAGGCTCTGGCGCAGAGCCCCTATCTCTTCCCTACCAAGGAGGTTAATGCGGCCATCGCCGCGCGCCTTGCCAATCTCCTCGCGCCAACGCCGCACGAAGCCGAGCCCGGCTTCGCCGCGTCGGAGCCGATCCCGCCTCACGATGATCTGATCGCCAACCCGGCCGCATACGCCGCACGTTTCTGGGACGGCCAACGCACGGAAAAGGAGCCGCCGGGGCGACGGCCGTCCGGCCAGCTCTCGCCCGAGCATGATCGTTTTCGCGTTCTTGACGGCGGTCTCGATGCCGATGGGGATAAGGACACATGACGGACGCTGCCGACGATACAATGAAGGGCATGTTGTCCGCCGCGCCCCCTTTGAAGAGGCTCACGCGACCGTCCGTGCTTCCACCTCTGCGAATTTGCGCCCGCGATATCGCCATCATTTCGGCCGTCGCCAACTATCGGTTTCTGGACAGCGGCCAAATTGCCCAGCTCGACGGCGGCAGCCACGCCCAAGTCTTGCGCCGCCTGAAGGCGCTCTGGGCACACGGTTTTCTCGATCGACCACGCCACCAGCACGCCTACCTCACTGCCTTCGGCGACGAGGGCAATCACGCTCTTGTTTACGGTCTCGGGCGGCTCGGCGTCCGCCTGCTTGCCGAGACCGGCGTCGCCGTCAACGATAAGCTGTCGTGGACACAAAAGAACAGCCGCGCCGGCGCGCCGTTTCTCGCCCATACGATCGAGACGGCACAGGCTATGATTTTTTTTACCGCCGCCGCCCACGGCGCCAGATTGCGCCTCATCGACCATCACGAGTTGCTACCGTTCTTGCCGGAGAAAACCCGCGCGCTGAAAAATCCGTTCTGCGCCCGCGTCAGCGTCTCGCTGTCAAAGCAGCGCGCGCCTCGCGTCATCGGCGTCGTACCCGATCGCTTGTTCAGCATTGCACACGGAGACGCCCGCCGGAATTATGCGCTCGAGCTCGACCGCGGCGGCCTCGTTATAAAAACCAAGTCGCTCGCCAAGGCGAGCTTTCGCAGAAAATTGCTCGGCTATTTCCACCTCTGGAAACAAGGTCTGCATGCCGCGCAATGGAACATGAAAAGTTTTCGCGTGCTCACCATCACCACGTCAATGAAGCGCATCGAGCACATGATAGACGCCCAAAACGAGGTGACGAACGGCACCGCAGCCGGTCTCTTTTTGTATTCGCTGCCGTCCGAAATCGCCAGGCACGGCGCGCTTGGTCCTGCCTGGCTCAATGCCACCGGCGAACGCATCACTCTTACCGATGGAGAAACGCACTGATGCGCGGGGTTCCGTCTCGTTTCGCTAGCCATTTCTCGCCGGCGCCGCGGCGTGTCAAGGGCGCGCGCTCCGGCACGTCGTGTGAGAACGCACGGGCCGCGCGGCGGCGCTGCCGCAGACCCTTGACACGCCGTCTCAGTGCGCCGGCTCACCCATTACGGCTAGCGAAATGAGACGGGGACGCTGTCAATTGCGAGAATTTGAATGTCGCGCACAATGATGAGCATCGGGGGTGATCTTTGAGGAGAACGCTCGTGAACACAGAGCAACAACACGGTGCTCTCGACTTCGAGCACATCAAGCGCGTCGTGCCGCTCACGCTCGTTCTCGAACGCTACGATGCGCTCGCGAACTTGCGGCGCGTTGGCGCGCAACTGGTCGGCGCTTGCCCGCTTCATAAGGGCACGAACAAACGCCAGTTCGTGGTCAACCCGGCCACGAACGAATGGAAGTGTTTTGGCGATTGCCAGCGTGGCGGCGCGCTCTTCGAGTTCGTCGCCGCAATGGAGAATGTTTCGATCGTCGAAGCAGCCCGGTTGATTGCGGGGTGGTACGCAATCGGCCCAAGCACGCGAGTAACGAACCACCGCAAAGAGCAAAGGAGAACGAAGATGAGTACCGGAGACCGGCCTTCGCATAAAATTTTTGTCATCGAGGACCGCGGCGAAGGCAAAGATCCATTTTGGCATCGCGTGGGAAGTGCGTGGCCGCATGGTGACGGAAAAGGCCTAAACATCCACTTGCCCCCTGGCCTGTCAGTCAGCGGCAAGGTGTCGTTGCGCGAATACGACGACGAGGACGCCGCCGAGGACGCGAAGAAGCCGCAGAAGAAAGAACCGCCGAAGCGCAAGTAAGGCGCAAGGTGACTGAGCCCCGTGCGATTCAATCGTGCGGGGCTTCATTTCTGTATCGCCGGCGACGGCTCAATCATGGGCCGTCGCCGTGGTACGGAGTAAACGTGAATGAACGATCAACTTGCCTTCTCGCATCTGCTCGCCGAAGCCGACGAGCGCGCGCGAGCCATTCGCGACCGGCATCTCGGCCGCGTGCAGCAGTTCTTTGACGCGCTGTCGGAGGAGCAGAAATATATGCTCGCCCGCTATATGGCTGAACATGAGTACGACACGTTGCTTGCGCTGTCGGTCGCCTGTGGCGATTGGTTTCGTGAGCACAGCAGCGGAGGCATCCAATGACCGGCACGGCCTACAACGACGACGATCGTCGCAATGCTCTTCCGACGTACATGCCCCTCGTTGGCACAGACGTCGAAATCAATGCCGACGTGCGCGGCACCGACCTCGTCGTGCGCGTGAATAAGGGCGGCGTTCTGATCTGCCGCGTGCTGCTCCAGGACGCCGTGCGCGAGATAGAGGGCGAGCAGCTCGTGAACTTCTCGACCTTCGCGCCGGATTTCGTGTTCAAGATCGGCGACACGGCTGATGGCATCGCACGTCTGAAGCGCGCTGTCGGTCTTGCGTAATCTCTTGAGCCGAGCGTCAACCGCTCGGCTCTTTCATTTTCGTTCGCCGAAGAGAGTGGGGTGAATTCGGCGTCAACGATCCTGCGCACAGTGAAAGACCGCAAGGATCACCACCTCGTCTCCGCGCTTCATATCGATGTCAACACGGTAGACAATCACATAGGGGTAGCCGGGCAGGCTCCTTTCGCGCGTGCCCTCGACAATCCCCTCGTGACCTAGAAATGCAAAGCGCTGGAGGTCTGTCAGGGTATCGCGAATGCTCGCGAGAACGTCCTCACATGCGCGCACGTCACGCTCGCGCAGGTACCCGCCAATACGTTTGATGTGCCTGTCAACGCCGGAGTAAATCCAGGCCAGTGTGGCGGAGTAAAAGCAGGCCAGTTCTGGTGATGGATGTTGAAGCAAGAAGGGCCCCCTCGCGGGGGCCCTTCTTGCTTTTCGGCTCGCATGGTCGTGGCTCGGCGGCGGTTATGG
>JANNSR010000091.1:0-31127 GCA_031402935.1 Hyphomicrobium sp.
GAGATTTTCTGGCCGTTTTCGTCGAGAAAAAGCTCGTAGACAAAGTGTTCCGGCGGGTTTCCGCCCAGCACTGCGCAAATGCGGTCATAGACCGGCATGTTGGGACCATGGTCCTTGCCGAACATTTCAAAATCGACATCAAGCGCTGCCCAACGCGCACCGAAGTCCGGCTTCCATTGCAGTTTGACCTGCCCCCCGGTTACGCCAAGCGTTGTTTCTTCGCCGTCTTCATCGGCGAAAGTGATGGTGCCGCTGGCGGCATCGACAGATTTCATCGGCACGTAAAGCACACGGCCTGATTTTGGCGAGATCGGCAGGAATGGCGAATAGGTCGCCTGCCGCTCCTCGCCCAGCGTTGGCAGCATCACCGCCATGATCTGGTCGTAGCGATCAAGCGCCCGCAACAGGATCGGATCGAGGCGTCCGGAGAAGTAATATTCGGTGGCGCTGGCAAAATCGTAGTCAAAGCCGAAAGTGTCGAGGAAACGGCGCAGCATCGCATTGTTGTGATGGCCAAAGCTCGGGTAGTCGCCACCGAACGGATTGGGCACGACCGTCAGCGGCTTGTGCAAATGCGGCTCCAGGAACGCTTTGTCCGGCACGTTGTCTGGAATTTTGCGCATGCCATCCATATCGTCGGAAAAGCATAGCAAGCGGGTGTTGCGGCGGCCCTCAGTCAATATCTCAAAGGCGTGGCGCACCATGGTTGTCCGCGCGACTTCGCCGAACGTGCCGATATGCGGCAGCCCGGACGGCCCGTAGCCGGTCTCGAACAGGACCGTCTTTTCCTTGCCGCCAGGCATGCGGTCGAGCCGTTGAATAAGCCGTCGCGCCTCTTCGAACGGCCAGGATTTGGCGTCGTTGAGTGCGGGCATAAGTGCGGTTTCGAGCGTAGCGGCGGTCATGGTTTGGCGCGCTTTATTCTGGATGCAGGTCGTGGTCGTTGTGGCCTAGCGTAGCCTTGGCCTTCGGCGCGTTTCTTAGACATCACGGTAGGGGTTCAAGTCCAGGGCAAAGGCTGCAACGGCGTCGGCGGCGTGGGCGAGATTGCCCTTCCGGGTGAATCCGGAAGCTCCGCGTGGTCCAAAATCGTGGTCGCCATCGCCGATCCAGGCAAATTTAATCTGCGGCGAAAGCTTAAAACGCTCTCCCTCCTGCCGGTTGCCGAACGGGTCACGCTCGCCCTGTACGATCAGTGCCGGGCAGCTAAGTGTTTCAAGGTGAGCGGTGCGCAGTTTTTCCGGCAGTTTGGGCGGGTGAAATGGATAGCCGAGACAAACGAGGCCCGCCACTAGTCCTGCAGCATAGGCCTCGTCGGCGATCAGGCTCGCAACGCGGCCGCCGAGCGACTTGCCGGCAATCAGAATAGACTGCTCTCGAGGTGCCATAGCTTGGATTTCGCGAAGTACAGCGCGGTATTCGTCCACGAGTGGCTCGGCTTTCGGTGGCGGGCGCTTCGATCCGCCGCTGCGGCGCGCCGCCATATAGGCAAACTCGAACCGCGTCACGGCAATGCCTCGTTCGGCAATCAGGCCGGTTAAAGTCTCTAAAAACGGCGAATCCGACGCTGCCCCGGCGCCGTGGGCAACAATAATTCGGGTAATGGCGTTCTCGGGCCCGCTTTCGAGCGTATATGGCATGCGCGCCAACATAACGCGAAATGTCCGGTGGTTGGACGTTGCAGCCGCATCAAGCAGCTAGCCAAAGGAATAGCCGATTTGTTGGAAGGTGTGAGCGAGGTCGCGTTTCGGTTCGGCGCATTTGCCGGCGTCTTCGTGCTGCTGGCTGGCGTCGAACTGCTGCGTCCGCGGCGGCGCTCGGCCGCGAACAAGGTGCGGCGCTGGGCGACCAATTTCGCGATTGTCAGCATCGACGGGCTGGTGATGAGTGCGATGGCCATGTTGGCCGTGCCCTTAGCCGGGACTGCGGCGGCGGTCTATGCCGCAGCTCATGGCATCGGGGTCTTTAACTGGCTGGACCTGCCATTATGGCTGGAGGCGGTTCTGGCGATTGTCGCGCTCGACTTCGCGATCTGGCTGCAACATCTCGTGACGCATAAGGTGCCCGTCCTGTGGCGGCTGCACCAAGTTCATCACGCCGATACCGACATCGATGTGACCACCGCTATCCGCTTTCACCCGGTCGAAATCGCCTTGTCGGTGTTGTGGAAGATCGTGTGCGTGCTGCTTCTGGGGGCGTCCGTCCTGGCCGTGGTGCTGTTCGAGATCATTCTGAATGCCTGCGCTATGTTTTCACATGCCAACATCGACCTTCCATCGGCCGCCGACCGGCGAATACGGCTTTTGATCGTGACCCCAGATATGCATCGCGTGCATCATTCGGTGATCGGGCGGGAACACCAAAGCAACTTCGGGTTCAACCTGTCAGTCTGGGATCGCATCTTTGGCACATATCGAGCACAACCGGAAAAAGGTCATGATCATATGACGATAGGGCTCCCGGCCTATCAAACGGATGAGCCGGCAGGTCTCGTTTGGAGCCTGACATTGCCCTTCAGAAGCGCAAAACCGCCGTCGGCAACGGGCGAGCGGCCTAGCATTTGATTGTCGGAATTTCGCCCGAGATTGGGTTAGGATACCGCTCCAGGCGTCATAACGGGAATCGGCGATGAAGCCGGGTCGGCAATTTGTTGTGTTATCGGCGATTGCGATTGCCGGGGCAGTGTTTGTCCGGCCCGGCGACCTGTTGCCCGCTGCCGCCCGTTTTATTGCGCCGCTTTTTGCCCAGCAGACGCCGCCTCCCGAAACAGAAACGGCACTGCCCAGTTACGTGCCGGGTAGTCATAGCCTGTTGTCAGGCGAAGCGCCCGCTTCGGCCGCTACCCCGCAGGCCGCTCCGCCCGCGACTGCCGAGCCGGTTGCCGCGGAATTGCCGGCCGCGCCCGGAGGAATGGGCGATACTTTGCCCCACTACAGTGCGGCACTAAGCGCTGAATCCATCCCGCTCGGCGGCGATGGTGGCGAGCCCGATGCGGCGCCGAAGCGGCCATCCGTTGTGACCCAGATCGAGCCGATTGTTCCGCCGGGTGGCGGTCCTTCAATCGGCGGGCAGGCCCCCCCGCTGCCTGCGCCCGTGATCCCAGCAAAAGAGCTTTTTGGCGCAGCCAAGAAGGCGTCCCCGCTGGCGGCGCGCGCCATTGGCTCCTATTCCCGCGGCTGTCTTGCCGGTGCCGTCGCTCTGCCCGTCGATGGTCCGGCGTGGCAGGCCATGCGGCTGTCGCGCAACCGCAATTGGGGTCACCCCAAGCTGGTTTCGCTTGTCGAACAGTTGGCAACGGAATCGCAAAAAATCGACGGCTGGCCGGGCTTGCTGGTCGGCGATATCGCGCAGCCGCGCGGCGGGCCGATGCTGACCGGGCATGCCAGTCACCAGATCGGGCTCGACGCCGACGTTTGGCTGACGCCGATGCCGAACCGGCGTTTGACGAACAAGGAACGCGAAGACATCAGCGCCACGTCGATGCTCGACAGCACCGACATTGCCGTCGATCCGAAGATTTTTAACGAAGGCCATGTCAAGCTGATCAAGCGCGCCGCGTCCTATCCGCAGGTCGAGCGCGTGCTGGTGCATCCGGCGATCAAAAAGGCACTGTGCAATGCCGCTGGAACCGACCGCAAGTGGCTCGGCAAAGTGCGCCCGATCGGCGGCCACTATTATCATTTCCACATCCGGATGGGCTGCCCGCCCGGATTTGCCGGCTGCGTGCCGCAAAAGGCCCCGACCGGCGAAGACGGCTGCACCAAGGAAGTCGATGATTGGCTGGTGCGCTTGACGCCGCCGAAGACACCGCCGCCACCGCGGCCGCCAGGCTACAAACCGCCGCCGCCGAAACCGCCGCTGGTGATGGCGCAGTTGCCGCAGGAATGTACCGCCGTTCTCGAGAGCGGCCCCGATGGGATCGCGGTGCCGCCGCAGGCCAAGGTCAATATCAAGGTGACCGTGCGCACGCCGGCGGCCTTGCGTCCGCACCTCAAGAAGTTCAAGTCGGCGGTAGCGAAACAGTAGCTCCGCCGCCGGCTAGGCTTTGTTTCCGGCCGGCATCGCGCACGCGACGCCCGTGCCCTTCAAGGCGCAATAGCCGTGCGGCACCTTGGCGAGATACTGCTGGTGATAGTCCTCCGCCAAATATACGGCAGGCGATGGTATCACTTCGGTTGTGACGGCGCCAAAGCCGCGCGCTGCGATGGCCCGTTCATAATGCGTGCGTGAAGCCTCGGCCGCCGATTGCTGTTCTGGCGTCGTCGTATAAATCGCCGAGCGATACTGCGTGCCGACGTCGTTGCCCTGGCGATACCCCTGGGTCGGATCGTGGGCCTCCCAGAACGTTTTCAGTAACGCCGCGTAGGACACGACTTCAGGATCGAATGCAACGATGACGATTTCGGTATGGCCGGTGGCGCCGGTGCAAACTTCATCATAGGTCGAGTTAGGCGTGAAGCCGCCAGCGTAACCAACCGCCGTGATCCAGATGCCTTGTCCGAGCTGCCAGAACAACCGTTCCGCGCCCCAGAAACAGCCAAGCGCAAAGACGGCCGTCTCGATGCCGTCCGGATAGGGCGGGTGAAGCGGCCGGCCGAAGACATAGTGTTCGGCGCTTGCAAGCAGAATCGGCGCGGCGCGGCCCTTTGGGGCGGTTTGCGGCTCCGGCATCGCCGTCTTGCGGCGGGCTGAAAACATGGCGTAAACTCCTGATCTTACTGTTACCGATTATACGCCGGATCGGGCTCAAGTGTTGCATGCTTTTCAACCGCCGCCGCCCGGGCGCGCTCAATTGGCGAAGACTCGGACCTCGCGTCGCGGTCTTCCGGCGAAGCCGCAGATGGCCGCTAAAATCGCGAATGTAATAAACGCCGGCAAGCCGAATGCCGGCATGATGACGGACTCCCACAGTCCGTCGCCAGCCGTTCGCGCGACAAACGATTTGAACGACGCAAGGAGCGACGGCGCCAATGCGGCGATGTGGTCGAGCAGCGACGTCGACACAAATCCTGCGCCATCATCGCGGCTGCGGGAAAAATCTGCGGCGAACGCGATCAGGGCGATAAGGGCGAACAGTGCCGCCAGGAAGCGCAGCATAAGCCGCGGGCGCGAATCTTGGCCGGCGAGACCAACAATCATTGCCGCCAAAAACGTGCCGCCCGCGATGCGGAATATCCAAGGATCGGGGGCTTCACCGCTCTGGTACCAGATAGCAGCCCCGGTGGCGGCCGCAAAAAGCGACAGCAGTGTCAGCAGTTTTAGCAGGCGCTGTACGGTCATCGTGTCGTCTCTTTGGCGCTAAAGCGCACCACTTTTGCGGCGGCCATGCCGCGCGGTCAAGTGCCAAGCCTGGCGTTGGTTGCGCTTGCGCCCGTTGTCGGTATATTGCGCCGCGTTCCGGTAAAATCTGCGGAGAGATGGCCGAGTGGTTGAAGGCGCACGCCTGGAACGCGTGTAGGCTCGTAAGGGTCTCGTGGGTTCGAATCCCACTCTCTCCGCCATTCAGTCCGGGCTCTGCGCCCTGTTTTAGCGCCACTTGGGTTGGACTGGGAAATGGCCGCATTAGGCGGGCATTTTTGCCAGTCGGGCATTGCAAACGGTCCCGGGAGACTGCAACAAGTCCTTACTCAACCGTCCCGAACCGACAAAGTCTCTGGTGCCCGAATTCCCGGGACCGTTTCAGGTTGGCTGATGGTTCGCGATAGTCCAACGACTTGGCTTGGTTGTGGTATGTGTTAGCTCAGGAACCCGAGCTGCCGGCGCTGGTCCGGCCAAGCAAGTTCGATTTCCGTGCCTTTTAGGAGCCGGTCGGTCGACAGGTCGGTCGGCTGGGAACCTGAGAGGATGGCCTCGACGATATCTGGTGCCAGAAACGCAAGGTCGATCAGCCTCGCGATATGTTTCCGTTTGACCCCTTCCCGGGCAGCGATGGCCGAAAGTGTCGCTCGGGAATCGGACTTTAATTCCTGCAGCCACGCATATCCCTTGGCGACCGAACGAACGAGCGGCTCGTCCATTCTGCGCCTGACCGAATTCTCAGTTCTGACAACTATTCTCGTTTCTACCCCGCGCTTTCGAATGTCGAGCGGGAGTGAGACGCAAAGGTTTATTATTGCCGAGTCGTCCTGCAGTTCGCAGTTGAGCCGCCGCCGAGCTTCCTTGCACTTGATATGAAGGACGACGGACCGATCTTCGATCTTGATGCGCTCAAGGAGGTCGAGCATCATCTCGCGCAATACAATGGGAGAAGAATTTTCGATCTGTTCGCGTATCTCTTGCGCTCGATTTAGCAATGCGTGTCGCGCCAAAGGGTTGAACTCTCCGGCGGCGGCCAATTTGCAAATCTGTTCTTCGTTGGAGAAGATCTCGGCAAGCCCGGTCTTGATCGCCACTTCGAGCTCGTCAGCAGGCAGGCGCCACCCGTCTCCGCTGCGGTTCAGACCGGCAGAGGCAGGCACGCGAGCGACATAGTATCGGTACCGCTTCCCGTCCTTGACCGCGTGAGTTGGCGTGAGGCGACTGCCATTTGCGTCAAAAATCAATCCGGTAAACAGGCTCGGCAATCGTGTCCTGCGCCTGACGCGCTTTTCTACGCGGTTTTCTGCGACGATTGTTTGAACGGCTTCCCAAAGCCTAGGGTCAACGATCGCCTCGTGAACACCGTCATAGTGCACGCCGTTGTGGCGGACCTTGCCGATGAATACCGGGTTTTGCAGAAGGTGCAGCAATGCAACGTGCGTAAAGAACGCTCCGCCAGACTCTCGGCCTGATTGACTTGTCCTCCGGTTGCTTCGGATCCCGCAGCGCGCGAGTTCAACAGCTAGAATGACAGCAGATTTGAGCTCCATGTAGCGGTGGAAGATTTGGCTAACGGTTTGGGCTTCGCTTTTATTGATGATCAGCTTCTTGTCGTGGACGTCGTAACCCAGTGGCGGCGAACCGCCCATCCACATGCCTTTCTTCTTTGATGCGGCGATCTTATCGCGGATGCGCTCGCCGGTCACTTCGCGTTCAAACTGGGAGAAGGACAAGAGGACATTGAGCGTCAACCTGCCCATCGATGATGTCGTGTTGAACTGCTGTGTCACCGAGACGAAGGATGTTTTCTGCGCGTCTAGAACGTCGACGATCTTGGCAAAATCCGAAAGCGAGCGGGTTAGTCGGTCAATCTTATAGACAACAATGACGTTGATGCGGTTGACCCGAACATCGTCCAGCAGGCGGGCCAAGGCAGGCCGATCCTTGTCAGCCGCCAGGATCGCAACAATCACGCCGGTGAACGCGTCGAGCTTGGGCCGAAACGGCGGCCTCGTGCGCACGTATCCCGGCGGCGCTGAGTACTTCAACATCTTGGAGATTGTTCGGGCGTTGATCCCAAAACGGTTCGCCGCCGCTCGCCGGCTGATCCCTCGATCTGCACCGCGTGCCGGACCCGCGCGTAAAGCTCCACTGACTTCATCCCCCCCCGCCCTCTGCCGACGCAGGCACAAGGGCTCTTTCTGCCGCACTTATAGTCCGGCGCGGCCGAACAAATCAGCCGCTTCTGCGAGGTAATATTGCTCCGGTTTTTACACGTTATAACGGCGCTCGAATCTGGCGCCCGGGGATACATTCTGAAGGGCATCGCAGGTCCGACGCTGATCATGACAGTAAGAGCCATCGCTGCCGGAGATTCGTATATTACGCCCGATTTGGCGGCGCGGCTGTTGGCTTCGCCGCTCCTGAAGTCGAAGCCGGTTAATGCGTCGGGTGTTAGCATTCCGCAGCTGACCGTACGTGAGAACCAGTACTGCGCGAAGTCTCGCTCGGATTAACGAACAAAGAAATCGCGCGCAAACTCGATCTCAGCGAAAAGACAATCAAGCACTACATGAGCAGCGTGCTGCAAAAATTGAGCGCGCGTAACCGCGTCGAAGCCGTGGTGATGTCACGGCGAGCGAAAGAAGAGGGAAAGGTCAACTGAATTTATGACGTCGCTTGCGCTGCCGCTTGTTTCATCTACGAGACGCGCGATCGGTCGCCGTCGATTGTCGGCGACGTGTTTGCGCGACTTCATATTTACCTGTCATACGAGATGCAAGCTTCGCGGCCGCGACGCTTGCATCAATTTTGATCGACGATCAGTGTGGTTGGACCAAGGTCTGATTGCAATGACGATGGCGGGGTGATAGCATAAACGCTGTTTCGATCAGCGCAGCGCAACGCAGCGCTTCATGAAACGGACGCCTGAAGTCGTTCAATTCGCTGGAAAGATGCTTAGGCCGGCATTCTTCGGTCGACGATCGTCAAGTGCGACGGTGATGATGATGTTTTTACCGAAATCGGCGTCGCGTTTGCGCATCTTGGAAGCCGAGACGACGCGCCGCAATCGCTCCGAACTTGGACAGGCGATGCGGCGGGGCGAGGTCTCGCGTCGCGATCTCGTCAATTGGGGACTACTGACGGCGTCGGGTGCGCTGGCCATGAAGAGCGGCCTGCACCCGCTGGTGAGCAGCGCTTTTGCAAGAGACGTACCTACCGGCACACCGCGAAGCCCGCTGTTTGGCGCTAAAAAATTTGCGCAGCCGTTGCAGCGCGCCGTCGTAGTTACCGATGTTACGTTGACGCCAACGAATGACGCGTTCGGTTCAGCGGCGTTTCCGTCTAGCTTAGAATTGCCAGCCCGGCGTCTATCGTATCACGATGCATACTCACAGAACCCGACAACGTTCCGCAATCCCGTCACCAATATTGGACCCGTCGAGGGCCGCCCGCCGGGAGAATTTTTCGCCCACCAGCGATGGAATGAATTCTTTCCGAAATACGGCTACACGCTGTCGCTTGGCCAGATAAAGGCTGGATCCCGCTACGCACCCCAGATGCCGGAGATCGATAAGAACTCTGTTTGGACGTTCGGCCAGCGCCAACCTGGTACCATCGGCAATACGGCTGGAATTCGCACAGGCAACGCCGCGCCGGCGCTTGTAAAAGCGCGTTATGGCGAACCATTCATCTGCCGCATCTACAATGATCTTCCGACCAGCAATGCTTTCAATAACGGATTTGGTCACAACGAGGCATCGACGCACCTTCATAATTCGCACAACGGAGCCGAGAGCGACGGCGCCTGCAACGCCTACCATTTCCCGGGCACCTTCTACGATTACCACTGGAAATGCGCGCTCGCGCGCCACGACATGCCGCAACATTGGCTGAAGCCCGGCGACGAAGGCTACCGCCCACGTGCCGCCTCCGGCCCCGACGATGGCGACGGCTTAGTCCAGGTCGCAGGCGACTTCCGCGAAATTCAAAGTAGCCTTTGGTTCCATGATCACCGCTTTTTCTATACAGCCGAGAACGTCTATAAGGGCCATGTTGCGCTGTTGAACCTGTACAGTGGGCCGGATCGCGGGCGGGAAGACCTGATCGATGGCGTCAACCTCCGCCTGCCGAGCGGTGCGCGACTAAAATTCGGAAACACCGATTTCGACGTCAACCTGATGCTTGGCAACCCGGCGCTTAATGCGAGCGGGCAGCTGTTCTATGATATTTTCGACACCGATGGATTCCTTGGCGACTTCATCACCGTCAACAACGCTTATTACCCGTTCATGCAAGTCTTGCCGCGCCGGTATCGCTTCCGGTTATTGAATGCGGCCGTGGCGCGTTTCGTAAAGCTCGTCTTCGTCGTGACGCAGAGCGCGAAGTTCTCGAAAGGCACGCGGGTGCCGGTCTACTTCATCGCCAACGATGGGAATTTTGTCGTCAAACCAATCAAGTTGACAACACTTGATGAACAAGGCCCTGCCGAACGCTATGACGTGGTCATCGATTTTGCGCAGTTCAACACGGGCGACAAGGTCCAGCTCGTCAACCTGTTGCAGCAGACGAGCGGCCGTTTGCCGGACGGCGCGCTTTCCATCAGCAATGCTCTCAGAGGTTCGGACGAGGATCCGGCCGTTGGTCCTATTCTCGAATTCAGAATTGTCGACTCGCTGCAAAGCGTCGACGATCCGACGATGACCTACAACATCAACAACGATCCAGATCAAAGCGTCGATTTCGACGCCGATACGGATTGGCAGTCAGGCGTGAAACGGCTGACCGAACAGATTCCGGTTGTTGCGCCTGTTCGCGAGCGAACGATTGAGTTCGTCCGTAACGAGCCCGGCGACTCCCGCGCGACGGCCGACGGTCAGTGTATCCCCGAGTGCGGCGACTTCACCGAATTTCCATGGTCGATCAAGGTCAGCGGCCGCTCGGCGCATGCGCTCAACGCCAACCGAATCTCCGCATTGGTCCCGAAACCCGGCGAGGTGGAGCACTGGACGCTAGTCAACAAGAGCGGCGGGTGGGATCACCCGATCCATCTGCATTTCGAGGAGGGCGTGACGATCAGCCGGAAAGGCGGAAACTTGCCGGACACCGAGCGTCTCGTCCGCAAGGACGTCTGGCGCTTGCGGCCGAACGGCTCTGTGACATTCCAAGTGCGCTTCGGCGAATTCGGCGGTTCTTACGTCACGCATTGCCACAACACGACGCACGAAGACTTCGCAATGCTGATGCGCGTCCAATTGCAGACCGCGAAGCCAGGCGCGGAGTACTGGCACAATCAGCCGCAATACCAGATCACGCCGACGCCCATTCCGAAGCCGTCCGGCGTCGAATGGATGACGCCTGAAATTCTTGAGGAAGGCGATCCGAACAACCCCGAGTTTTTGAAACGATCGAGCTGATGTCTGCGTTCAAGGGGCCCGCTGAGCGCGTGGCTTTAAGGCTCATGATTTGGCCGTTAGCGATGTTCGCGCTCGGCGCTGCGTGGGTGCTGATGACGTTGGGTCTGGTCGGGGGCTCCGTACCGGAGGCGCCATCAAAACCCTGGGGAAAGGACTATTTGCCCAATGTCGATGTTGTCGATCATCTCGATCGTTCCCATAGGTTCTACGATGATTTGATTGCTGGGAAAATCGTCGTTATCAGCTTTGTCTATACGAGCTGCAAGAGCATCTGCCCGCTCGTGATTTCGCGGTTGAGAGAAGTACAAGCGCGGCTCGGCGAGCATATGGGCCGCGACATTCATTTCATATCTGTCAGTATCGATCCGGTTCCTGATACACCTCAAATGCTGAATAAGCAGGCAAAGGCTTTTGCGATTGCCCCTGGCTGGTTGTTTCTCACGGGAAAAATGCAGAATATCGACCAGATCCGCGAAAAGCTCGGCGAGCGCAGCGGCCAAGTGATCGCCCAGCATAAAAATGAAATCCTTATGTACAACGATGCGACCGGGCAATGGGCTCGAGACTCCGCATTCTCCGATCTCGGCGTCCTGACCTCAAATATACGGTCGATGGACCCGGCCTATCTTGGAATTAACAACGAGCAGCACATAGCGGCGGCTAAGGCCACCGACGCCGTCGCGCATCTCGACCGCCCTGGACAGGCTTTGTTCATCAAAGCGTGCGCGACCTGCCATACCGTCGGTGGCGGCGATAAGGTCGGCCCCGACCTCGCGGGCGTGAAGGCGCGCCGCGGCGCAGATTGGGTGACATCGTACCTAAAAAGCCCCGATCGGCTGCGCAACGCCGGCGATGCGACCGCCCTGTTGCTGCGTGAACGCTATCCCGATGTCAGAATGCCGACGCTGGGCATTTCTGACGATGATGCGTCTGACCTCATCTCTTATATCGAAGCCCGCACCGCCGCGCCGGTGAAGGCCACTCAGGCTCGTTAAACACGTCGAACATACGGCTCGGCAACGGCGCGCCGGTCGGCTATCGTTTTGGCAACGCACGAAGGCATTCTCATGCAAAGCTCACTGCACGCTAATGACGACCGGGGGTTTGTACTCGTTGCCGTGATATGGATTGCGGCCATTTTTGCTGTAGTGGCATTCATCGTCACGTCGGCCGTTCGAACGCGCGTTCGCATGGTCGAAGCTGAGGTTGCGTCGGCTGAAGCCGAGGCCGCCGCTGACGCAGGCTTGAACCTTGCGCTTTTCGAACTGATCGGCAATCGATCCAGCGGAGGCGAGCCTGCCGCGCCAAGCAGCGCCGTCAAGGCGTGCCGAATGGACGACCGCGCATCTGTCTTCATCCAAGTCCGAGATGAAGCCGGCAAGGTCGATCTGAATCTTGCGTCGTCCGATCTGCTGCGAACGCTGATGATCGGCCTTGGCTGGTCCAAGACGTTGGCTGACGCGCGGGTCGCGACACTCGGTGACTTTGTCGACGCCGATGGTGATCGAAGGCTTGGTGGCGCAGAGGCAGAGGATTACCAAGCAGCCGGCCGGGCGATTGGTCCGAAAAATCGCTCACTCGAAGCCGTGGAGGAACTCGGCCGCATCATCAGATTTGATGAAGTGGCCGTTCGCGAAATGCGTCCGCATGTGACAGTGCACTCCGGACAGACCGGCGTCGATCCCCGCGCGGCGAGCCGGGAACTCGCGCAAATACTCGAGCGCGGACTGCGCGACGGCGCCATAGGTATAGGCGGTTTCGACGCTTCGGCGAGCATCCCGCCGCAGTTCACCGCCGCTTCGAGCGGCGATGTTTTCGCAATTCATGTTGAGGCGCGGACGGGCCGCAACGCATATTTCGCGCGCGACGCAATCGTTGATCTGCCGGCGCAGTTGAGCGTCACCCAACGACCAGTCGGGGGACGGGCGGCCGCCGCTTCTCGACCGTTGTACAGAATTTCGCATTGGCGGCGCGGCGAGGCCGTAGCCGCTTCGGCTACATTGGACCAATGGGCAACATTGCCGCCATGTTGATGATCAAACCGTCGCAGTTGGCGCGCTTAACATCAGCGGTGGCTGATGCTGCGCACCAAGTTGCGCCGTACAGATCCAGTTTAGCGGCCTTCGCCGCATTATATGGCGTGATCGCCGCACCCTTGGCGCTCTCAGAATCCGGACCTTCAAGTTGGCCCGCGATCACAATTACGCTCGGGGCGCTTTTGGCAGCGCTCTCCGCCGTCGATGCGCGCACGTTTCGATTGCCGAATTCAATGACGACGGCGCTCCTTGTGAGCGGTCTCGCCGTGGCCTGGACCGGCGGCATGGATCTGCTTCAGTGGCGGGCCGCTTCCGCCGCTGCCGGCGGACTGGTCCTCGCAGCTTTCGCCGCCGGATACCTCCGGCTGCGCGGTCGTGACGGACTAGGTTTCGGAGACGCAAAGTTGCTTGCTGGGGCCGGCGCGTGGGTTGGCATGGAAGCCTTGTCGGAAGTGCTGTTGATCGCCTGCGCCTCAGCGGTTGCGGTCATCGGGTTCAAAGCGGTTCGCGGCGAGCCGATCCATCTCCATAGCCGCTTAGCATTCGGTCCCTGTATTGCTACTGGCCTTTGGATCGTCTGGCTTTACGGCGAGCGCTAAGGGAATTCGATCATGCGCAAGCGCACGCCGGCCCATTGCAAGACTAAACAGCGACATTCGACGCGTAATGCGCGCGGCACTGACTCGGGTTTCACATTGATCGAACTGCTGGTGGCGCTGGCGATCATCGTTCTGCTGGCGACGATCGCGGCGCCGCAGGTGTTGCGCTTTGTCGGCAAGGCGCGCACCGAATCCGCGCGGGCACAGATCGGAGCCATCTCGACAGCGCTGGAATTGTACGCCTTGGACAACGGAAAGTTTCCGGTTCAGCAGGCCGGTCTGAAGGCGCTCGTCGAGAACGCCGGCGCGAGCGCCCGCTGGCGCGGCCCTTACCTGAAGCGCGTCGACGGACTGGTCGATCCCTGGGGCAATCCGTATCGTTATCAGTATCCGGGCAAGAACAATCAGCCTGAAGTCTTTACATTCGGGCGCGATGGCGCGCCGGGCGGCGCCGACGAAGATCAGGACGTCGTAAGCTGGTGACGGCGGCGTGCGCGCCGCGCTCAACGCTGCTGACGAAGCTTCAATTCGACTGTGATCGCGGGCCAGCCGGCGCCGTTCTTGCTGGCTGGCGGCCGCAGTTCGACGAGGTCGGGCAATCGATCGGCGTTGCGCCAGGTCTCCTGCCAGCCGAGCGTCGTCGAATCTCGCGAGCGGCCATAGTATCGAAAACTCGGACCGCTCGCGCCGGACGCCACAACGCGCTCTTCCAAAACCTGCGCAGGCAAGCCGCTGCCGGTCCGAGCCGAAAACGGAAAGATGCGAAGGACCATCACGGCCGCGTCGGCCCCGCCGTTTTCCCGCATTGCGATCTCGAAGCGATACAGGCCCGCTCCGTGCGGGCCGGCCTCGAACGGCGCGACAAAGCTGACGCCGTCGCCGCGACCTGAAAACGCCACGCGCAACGCGCCATCTTCGTTTCGCTCGATCAGCGGCATGGCCGCTTCAAGCGTTGTCTCGACGATTTTCAGCGCCACGGCGCCCGACGTGTCTTTGGTCATCGCGGTTGTCGATCGCAACGCGCGGTTCGCCAGCCGCAGGGCTTCGGGGATCAGCGCCGTCAGCAACGTCAGAAGGGCGATTGCAACGACGAATTCGAGCAGCGTAAATCCGGCGTCGCACCCGGTGGCCGCTTCTCGGCGGTGATGCCAGCGGCGCCGTTTCACTCGGTTCTCCCGATTTTCAAGGTCCGAATTTCGATGGACCGATCCTTCGCCATCGCCGGCTCGCGCCACGACACTCTGACTGTGACCCAATATGCCGACAATTTTGTCGCCGCGCTGTCGCCGATCGCGCTATCAGGCGTCTCCCGGGGCCGCGTCTCGACCGACCACGCATAGCCTCCGTCCGCCGCGCCGCTCGTCGTCCCTTCGATGAGAGGCGTTGCAATGCCGGTTTCGGCAAGTCGAGATTGAGCGATGGTCAGCGCCTTCAGGTGTCTATCCGTCCGGCGCGCACCGCTCCAGGCGCCGCCAAGGGCCAATTGAACGGCCGCTGCGACGAGCGCGAAGATCGCGATCGCGACGATCGTTTCGATCAGCGTGAAGCCGCCGTCGCGCGTTCGCATGGGATTAACGGCTCCAATCGACGCTGGTCTGCCCGGTTAGCCAGTCGACGGAAACCGTTGCGCTTCGCGCAGCCGACGACAATACGACTTTGCCGCCGCTTGAGCGGCCATCCGGGTGGAAGCGAAAGTTGGCCACGCCAGGCGCGGATTGTTCGCCGGCTGGCGCCTCGTAGCGGATCGACAGCGCCTTGGGCAACGCCCTCGGCCGCTTGCGATCAGGCGCAACGATCTGGCGCCGGTTGAGGTCGACGGCGACGCTCAATTCGCGATTAGAGCGCATCGCCTCGGCGCGCGCGAGGCGCATGGCCGTTGCGACATCCGTTGCAGCCGCCTGGAATTCCAGCCGGCGCAGGCTGCGGTCGCCGGACGGCGCAATGAAATAAGCGGCGAGCGCCATCAGCATCACGGCGACGATCAACTCTAACAGCGTGAAGCCGGCGTCGCCGATATCCGTCTGTCTCGCAACGGCAGCCGTCATTTCAACGCCAGATCGTTGATCGACAGCAGTGCGCTCATCACGGACAGGATCAGGCCGCCGACAACGACGCCGATGACGACAGTCGCTATCGGCGTGATCAGGCTCGCCAGCCGCTGCATTTGGCGCGCCAGCGCCGAGTCATAGATATCGGCGGCGCGGATCAGAAGGACGTCGAGCTCTCCGGTCTGTTCTCCGATTGCAGCGAGGCGGACAAAAAGGTCCGACAGCACTCCGGATCGCGCGAGCGGGGCCGATAGGCTTTCGCCTTGCTGGATGGCTTTGCTGGCGTCCAAAACGGCGCCGGCGATCGCGCGATTTGAGAGCACGCTGCCTGAGATGCGCATCGCCTCGACAATGGGCACGCCGTTCTTGATCAGCGTCGCGAGCGTTCGCGCCAGCCGCCCGGTTTCGCGCCGCTCGATGATGCGGCCGAATATCGGCAGCCGAAGCAGGTTGCGGTCAAGCGCGCGCCGGAATGCCGGAGCGCTGGCGTTGGCGGCGGCGATCGCGATCGCGCAGGCGGCGATCGCGCCCAAGATCACCAATCCGTAGGAGCGCAGGAATGCGTCGGCGTCGATCAGCAACCCGATCAGCAGCGGCAGCGGCGCCTTGGCCTCGGCGAACAGCGGCGCGATTGCTGGCACGAGGACCGACATCACGATGCCGACGGCGATCATTGCGGCGACGACCAGGATAGCTGGGTAGATCAAAGCCGATGTCACGCGCCCGCGCATAGCGGCGGAGGCTTCGAGAAAATTCGCCAGATCGCCAAGCGCGGACTCCAGCGATCCTCCGGCTTCACCGGCGCCTACCAGCCGCCAGTAGTATTCAGGAAACGCCTGTCCCTGCGCCGCCAGAGCTTCCGAAAGGCTGTCGCCCTCGATGACCCGCGACTGCACCGTTCTGACGGCAGCTTTAAGGCGGCGCGGCAGCATCGGCTGAACCGCAATAATGCGTAGCGCTTCGTCGAGCGGCAGGTGCGCGCCGACGAGGCTCGCAAGTTCGCGCGTGAACAGGCCGAGGCTTTCGAGAGATAGCCGCCCGGTCTCGAAGAGTTCGCGGCGCCACCACTTGACGTCGCCGGCGCCAGCTTCGCCAAGTTCGAACGGGAGGTATCCTTTCCGCGCAAGCACCTCCAGCGCGGTGTCGCGCGTCGCAGCGGGCACTTCGCCCTCCACAAGCGCGCCGCGCATATCGTAAGCCTTGTAGTTATAGCGCGCCATTTTCGGCCTTCGAAACGCGGAGGACTTCTTCGATCGTCGTGACGCCGGACAGCACCTTTGTGAGCCCGTTTTGCTGCATCGACGCCATGCCTTCGCTGCGCGCGGCCGCTTCGAGCGCCATCTCCGAGCGGCGCTCGACCAGCGCGGTCCTGACGGCGCCGGTGACGGACAACAGCTCGTAAATCGCCGTTCGCCCTGAAAAACCGGTCTGACGGCAGGCGCGGCAGCCGACAGGCCGCTGGATCAAGCGCGGATCGATTTGAGACGCGGAGAGCGCAATCGGACTTTGGCGGACGAGCCGCTCGACGAGAGCGACGGAACTGTCATCCGGCGCCGCGCATTCGGCGCACAGCCGTCTTACGAGTCGTTGCGCCAGAACGGCCTTCAGGCTCGACGCCAGCAGGTAGTCTTCGACGCCCATGTTCAGAAGCCGCGTCACCGTCGCCGCTGCGCTATTGGTGTGCACCGTCGACAACACCAAGTGGCCCGTCAGCGAGGCGCGGATGGCGATCTCGGCTGTCTCGAGGTCGCGGATTTCGCCGACAAGGATGATGTCCGGGTCCTGGCGGAGCATTGAACGCAGCGCGGTCGCGAACGTCAGCCCGATGCGGCTGTTGACTTGAATCTGATTGACGCCCTGAAGCTGATATTCGATCGGGTCTTCGACGGTGAAAACTTTGCGCTGCACATCATTCAGCTTGGCGAGCGCCGTGTAAAGCGTCGTTGTCTTGCCGCTGCCGGTTGGGCCGGTCACCAAGATCAGCCCGTTCGGCTCGGCGAGATCGCGCAGGAAAGTGCCAAGTTCGTCGCCGGAGATGCCGAGCGTTTCGAAATCGAGCGCTACGCTGGCTCTGTCGAGAATGCGAAGTACGACACTTTCGCCATACATGGTCGGCATCGTCGAAACGCGCAGGTCGATATCCCGGCCTCTGGCGGTCGCCTTCATGCGGCCGTCCTGGGGCAAGCGGCGCTCGGCGATATTGAGCTTCGCCATGATCTTGATGCGCGAGCTGAGCGGTAGCCGCATGCTCGGCGGCAGCGTTTCCAGCGTGTGCAGCGCGCCGTCGATCCGGTAGCGAACGCGAACGCCATCCTCGGCCGGCTCGATGTGTATATCGGAGGCCGACAGATCGACGGCTCGGACGATCAGTTCCTGCACCGTCTTTATGACCGGCGCTTCGCTCGCCATGTCTTCGAGTCGGCGAACGTCGTCGTCCGCTCCAACGTCTGCGCCGGATGCCTGCGACGGCTCGGCGCGGCTGGCCGCCGGCGCGTGGGGTCCATAGAGGCTGTCCAGCGCGGCGTCGATATCGGCTGACGTCACAAGCCGGCGTTCCACCGGCCGCTTCAGCAGGAACGAAATCGCTTCGGGCGCATCCGTGTTGAATGGGTCGGCGACGGCGATGAGAATCCGGTCGCCATCGTCCTTCAGCGGCGCCAGGCGGCTCGTCCTCAAGAAAGCGGACGGCAGTGCGTCGGGAAACAGCGCGACATCTGGGAAGTCGCGCGCCGTCGCCACGGGGATCTCGAGGAAGCCCGAAAGCGCGTGCACAAGTTGCGTTTCGCTCAGCAGCCCAAGCCGCGTCAGCACCAAGTCAAATCGCTCGAGAGAAACCGCTTGTGCGCGCTTGGCTCGGCCGAGCGATGCGGCGTCCAAGGCACCGGTTGCCAGCAGCTGAGTTTCAAAGCGGCGAATAAAGTCTTCGCTGCGGGGATCGCCGGACGATCCGTTAGCGAACTGGCCTTGAGCAAGCATCGCACCTCATGGTAAACACGCAAGATAACGCTAGCATATCCGTCCAATCTAGGGCTAACTTTTTGGGTCGCGGGCATCGCCCAAATGTCATTTGGTAAAAGCCGGATTGGCGGCGGTTTTTGCCAGTCGGAGCATCGAAGTCCGATGAGTAGCGCCGCGCAATTGTCAGTTCGCGCCGCCCCGCGGCGGTTCTGGCGCTGGTGGATCGGCGAACTCTCGGAGATGTTTCCCGGCCTGCACGCGCAACCCAGACGTCGCGCCGCCGACGTGATCGTAACCGCCACCGAGCAAGGGCTTTTGCGCGTCGAACCGGCCGCAGGCCAAATGGCTGCTGCTCGCGGCGAAAGCGAGCCGTCGGGCGTTGACGCGTGGGGGGCGCTGGCCGAACTGGCGCGTCGGCGCCCCGACGCGTCCGTGCGGCTCCGGTTGCCTTACGGCGCCTGTTTCGTGCGCCGGGTGGAGATCCCGGCCGCGGGGGCCGGCGATATCACCAAGATGCTCGAACTCGATCTGGAGCGAGCGATGCCGTTCAAGTTGAAGGACATCTATATGGGCCACTTTCTCGATGATGCGCGCCGGCGGCCGGGCTTTGTCACCGCGTGTCAGGTCATTGCTCCCCGCGCAGTCGTCGACAAAGCTATCGCGCATGTGCAGTCGGCTGGAACAAAGGTCGCTCAGATCGAGTGCTGCGCGGCCGACGGCTTGGGCGCGCTGCCTGTCGATTTGATGCCGTCGGTCCAAAGCGATGCGGCGGCTCCGGTTCGAAGTCATCGACTATCGATAGCGCTACTCGGCATTATTGCGGCTTTGGCGATGTTTTCCGCCTATCTCGCCCTTTCACGGCGCGAGGCGGCGCTCGCCCAGCTCCATGAGCAGGCGGATGCCGCCCGAGCCAGCGTGCAACGCGCGCGCGTTGATGCTGTGGCGGCCGATGACGCTCTGAAACAGGTGAGAAGCGTCATTCGTTTCGCGGAAGGCCGGGTTCCGGTCGCAAAGATCATCAATGAGTTGACGCGAGCGCTGCCAGATTCTGCGTGGCTCACGGAATTGAGACTACATGACGGAGCCATTGATATTTCCGGCTTTGCAAAGCCGGCGGCCGAACTCGTTCCGGCGCTCGAACGGCCGCCGTTTTTCGGCGACGCGTCCCTGACGGCACCCGTCGTCAGGGACGATGGGCGCAATCGGGAGCGATTTAGTTTGCGGCTGCGGATGATGGCGCCGTCCGCCGCTGTAATCGAAGAAAAGCGGGCTTCAGACGAGGAGGTTCGATGATAAGCGGATCGGTGCAAAAATTCTTCAGTCGCGGATTGGCGGTCGTGCTGCTGGCTGCGGCGCCGGCCCTCGTCTATCTCTTAGCGGCGGCGCCGCTTATGGCGCGGTACGGCGAACTTGAGCGTCTGATCGAAGAGCAGCGCGAGGTGCTGGGCCGGCTGAAAGCCACGGCCGGCGCTCCTGCTTCGGAGGCATTGCAGTCCATCACCAACGACATGCTCTTTGCAGAGAACGTGTTCCTGGCGGGCGGCAGCACTGCAATGAAGGCTGCGGAATTGCAAGCGAAGCTGGGTCGCCTCGCCGATGCTGAAGGCCTTGCGGTGAAAAGCGCGCGCGCTCTAGATCTGCGCGAGAAAGACGGCAAGCAATTTATTGGCGTCGAAATGCAGATCATCGCCAGCAACGCACAACTTCAAAAACTGTTGCTCGCCATCGAATCGCAACGGCCTTATCTTTTCATTGACTCGATCCGCATTGCGCCGCCGCCGATCCAATCCGATGCGGAGGCGTTGTCGGCTCCGCTGCTGGAAGTCGACGTAAGCGTCGTTGGAGCTATCGAGAAGCCCAGAGGCTAGCAGCCAGAGGCTCGTGCAATGGCGCGACGTGGACGCCCAGTTTTAAATGGCGCGCTGCTGGTAATGACCGCAGCGTTGGTCGCGCTGACTTGGAAATCGGCGACAACGACTATCGACACAGTTCCGATCGCGATTGATGCCGGTCGTAGCGCGCCGCCCGTGCCCGCCCAACTGCCGATTACACAGGCTCAGCTTCCAAACAGCACCGCGCTGACGGAAACGCTCGCACGGCCGCTGTTCAGCCCTTCGCGGCGTCTGCCGGTTGCCGTTGCCGAGCCCTCGGATGTAAGCGCGGAAACTGCGCCGGCGCAGGTAACCGAGACAGCAGCGGAGGCCAGCAGGCTCGTTCTCATTGGACGGATAAAAATTGGAAGTCGCGATGCGCGGGCGCTGATCAGAGGCGAGGGGCAAGAATCCGGCAAGTGGGTGTCTGTTGGCGGCGAGGTCGGCGGTTGGAGATTGACCCGTATCGACGATGACACGGCGCGTATCGAGAAGAACGGCAGCGTCGAACACCTGCCAATGCGACCGACGAGCAGGTAGCGAAATATTGCGTGTCTGGCCAATTGTTGCTCACGCAACGCGGTCAACCTGCAAATTTATGCGGCGCCGACGCCGTCCGTTGCGGACCCCCCCCCGGCATTGTGACAGGCTTTTTTTTGGCGGTTTGCTTTCTTCCACATTTTTTGTTCACAAAGGTCGGCTGTGGACAGCGCAAGTCGGACTTGAGGCTTCGCCCTTCACTGCTCGACAGACACGGCGGAATCGTAGCTGGCTGAAACTCAGGGGTCTGGGTAGCGGCGGCTGATCGTCGGCGACGGCTATGGCGTTGACGCGAATTATAAATCGACTCCAAGAGGGTAGTGTCAGGGGTGAGGAACAAGGCAATTAACGTCCAGGCGGCTTTGACATGGGCGGCGCGAAAAGTCGCCGCGGCATGCCTGTTGGCTTGTCTGGCTGGGTGCACTTTGCCTTACGTGCAGCTTTCGCTGCCCTCGCCGGTCACGCCGGGATTGCCGCCGGGTCAAGCCGGCGTCTCCACCGGCAGCATCAGCAACAGCACACCGCTGGGCGACCCTGCAGATCCCGGCGCCGATCGGACGCGGGTCTACCCGGGCGCTGGGGGCTTGATTAACAAAGATAGGACACAGACGGGGTCCGGAACTTCAGGCGCCGTCCGATCCGGCGCTGGAAGTTCTGTGAACGGCGCTGGCGTCACCATCGATCTCGAGAATGCACGGCCGTCCGAGGCGGCAAAGGCGATATTGGGCGACGTCCTGAACGTGTCCTACATCGTCAGCGACACTGTCAAAGGCACCATTACGCTCAAGACGGCGCGGCCGGTCAGCCCGGACGACTTGATCACCATTTTCGAATCCGTGCTGGCGACTATCGACGCGGCGCTTCTGGTCGACGGCGGCGTCTACAAGATCGTTCCAGTCGAGGAGGCGATCGCGGCGGGCAAGCCGCTCATAACGCGCACGCAGCAGGCGCGCCGGACGCCCGGACTTGGCACCGAGATCATTCCGCTGCGCTATGTTGCGGCGGCTGAAATGGAGAGGATCCTGAAATCCATCTCGCCTGAGAGCGTGATCGCGCGCATCGACGGCGCGCGCAACATCCTGATCGTAACCGGATCGCGCGCCGACGTGGCGTCCATGCGCGACGCCGTCAACACCTTCGACGTCGACTACTTGCGCGGCATGTCGTTTGGCATTTTCCCGATCGAGACGAACGATCCCGTCGCCATCGCGCAAGAACTCGATATCGTCTTTGGAAACGACAAACCCAGTCCGACGAAGGGCATCGTCCGCTTCGTGCCGAATGCGCGCATGAAGTCGATCCTGGTGATGACGTCGCGGCCCGAATACCTGAGAAAAGCCGAGATCTGGATCTCGCGGATCGATCTTGCCGGCCGGGCGACGGACAAGCAGGCCTTTGTCTATCACGTGCAGCACCGCACGGCGGTCGAGGTGGCGCAGCTGCTGCAGAGGATCTATTCGCCGCCCAAGGCGCAGGACGGTTCGGCGACGCAAGTGACGGCGGCCGGTTCTATTGCGACTGCGACTGGGTCTACTGCGCCGACGCTCGAAGGGGCCGAGGATGCGCCGCCGTCGAGCCGGACGATGTTTTCTCCGCCGCCGGTGGCGCTGACGACCGCGCCGCAGCCGTTGCCGCTTCCTGGCCCTGCGACGCAGGCTGGCTTGACGGCGGCGACGCAAGGCGGCGCGGCGGCGGGCGAAGATGGCGCTGAGGGCGCAGCGGTCGACGCCGAACAGCCGCAAGCGCTCGCTGCGCGGGCGGCGCTAGATGATCGCTACACGGCGATCTCGATCGTGGCGGATGAACCCAACAACGCGGTCATCATTTCGGCGACGCCGTCGGAATTGCGGCGCATCAAGCAAGTGCTGACGCAAATCGACGTCGTGCCTAGACAAGTTCTCATCGAGGCGACGATCGCGGAAGTCACCCTGACAGATGATCTAAAATTCGGCGTGCGGTGGTTTTTCGAGAACGGCTCGAACGAATTCCGCTTCACCGACAGCGTCGTCGGCGCGATCGCGCCGGCTTTTCCCGGCTTTTCCTATTTTCTAAACAAAGTGAACGTCCAGGTCGCGATCAACGCGCTCGCCAGCATCACCAACGTCGATGTCGTGTCGGCGCCTTCGCTGATGGTGCTCGACAACAAAAAGGCCATCCTGCAGATCGGCGACGAGGTTCCGATCGCGACGCAGTCGGCCGTCGGCGTCGTCACGCCGGATGCGCCGATCGTGAATGCGATTTCGTTCCGCAACACCGGCGTCATTCTGTCCATTACGCCGCGCGTATCCGATAACAACCGAGTGCTGCTCGACATCGAGCAGGAAGTCAGCGACGTCAAGCCGACGACCTCATCGGCGATCGACTCGCCGACTATCCAGCAGCGCCGCATCAAGACGACCGTCACCGTCGCCAACGGTGAAAGCATTATCCTTGCTGGTCTGATGCAGGATCGCACGACGCGCGACCGCGGGCAGGTGCCGCTGCTTGGCGACATTCCGTTCCTCGGCAATGCCTTTAAGACAAAGCAGGACACCATCGCCCGCACCGAGTTGCTGATCGCCATCACGCCGCACGTGATCGTCGACGACGCGCAGGTCGGGCAGATCGCCGCTGAGTTCCGCGACAGGCTGAACTTCACCACGCGGCCGCAGCGCGAGACGCCGCCGGAGCACCGCGAGACGGTCGATCGTTTGGTTCGATAGCGGGGGCGTGGGCTTGGAGCAACTAAGTGCGACGGTGGCTTGTAGGCGAACCGTGGACAAATTTCTGACGATCATCCTGGCGGGTGTGCTGTTGACGCCGCCGTCGTCCGCCGCCATGGCGCAACCGCGGCTGGACCGCAACGTGATCATCGTCGCTCCGCATCTGGAAGCGCACGGATGTTATTTTTATCGCGGACGGCGCCATTGCGGCCGCTACTGCTACATCGAAGTCAATGGCAAACGGTACTGCCGCGAGCGGGAGCGCGAGGACTATCCGCAGGGGGAAGCGTTCATCGGGCGCTCTGTGCCGACACCCGAAAATGGCCTAAAGTGACGATTGTACCTTACTAATTTACAAGTGCCGTGCCGGCGGTTGCCTGCCAACAAAGGGCTGGGTTCGAACATAGATTTTTGCTTTGTTGCGAATTTTTGCCGATGGGGCGAGAGAAGAGTGACCTGGGGATCGGCCGCAGCTTGGTCGAGGCGCTCGGAGCGGCGGCCGAACTGGCTGCGTTGCAGCGTCTTTACGAGACTGCGGAGCCGGTCGATCTCGGCCTGCGCCTTACTGAGTTCGGTATCGTGTTCGGCCACAAGCGCGCCGATCATCGCGTGCAGCGCGTCGACGTCTTTGGGCAAAGAGGTCCTTCTGCATGACCCATTCTCGGGGCACCTGTTCGCCTCCGGGGCCACAAGGCGCACCTGATCGACAAGGCCGTCTGCCGTGACGGAGATCGTCACCGGCACGATGCGGTACACTGGCTAGATGCCGAGGTCCTTGCGCCAGCGGAACAAGAGGCTCGTCGAGATGCAGTACTATGCGGGCACCGCCGGAGACCGTTCGATCGTCGCGGCACGCCTCTTTAGTAATGCGCCGCTTGTCGGCGTCGGAGTAGTCGCGCCGCTTGGGCAACGGGGCAGCGGGAATTTCCCTAGACCTAGGACCAGACCTAGGTCGAAGCCCGCCACCGCGCCGATAAAGCAGGTTTTGCAGGACGAATGACTGCTCGTCCTTGAACTTGGCGTGCCAGTTTCCGAACCGCTTATGCGCCAGCCCCTGCAGCTCGCAATTTTCCCGCTGATTCATATCGCTGTCGTGCCACGCCTTCATGTGCGCGCGCCAGAAAAAGTCCAATTCCAAGCGCTTGGCCGACTTCAATCGGGGCGCATCCTCGTCTCTTTTGCTTAACCTGGAGAGCGCCCTGGTAGTGGGCAGTTTGCTGTTTTGGAGTTGACCGTCACGCTGGGCTTTCGAAGGATGAAAGCCCATGGCCAAGCACCGCACGCACAGCATCGAGTTCAAGCGACAGGTCGCCCAGGACTACGTCGCTGAAGAAACCCTGCACAGCCTGGCGAAACACCATGATCTGTCGCGCAATCTGATCCGCATTTGGGTCCAGAAGTACGAAACCGCCGCCTTCGACGAGGATGCGGCGGCAGCAGACATGATTGAGACCTACGAGGCGCGGATCGCAGCGCTGGAACGGCTAGTCGGCAAGCAGGCGCTTGAAAGCGAATTTCTAAAGGGGGCTTTGCGGCACGCACCTCGGACGAGAAGCGCGCCTACATCCGTGATCACCGGCCCCGTTCGCTCTCCGTCGTCGAAGGATGCCAGCTGGTGGGGATCGCGCGTTCAACCTATTACGATCATCCCGTGTTCCAGATCGACGACACGGCCATCGTCGCGGCAATGGGCGAGATCGCCGATACCTTCGAGGCTTACGGCTACGGGCGGATGCAAGCAGCGCATGCGCCAGCTTGGCATTCTCGTGAACCACAAGTAGATCAGGCGTTTGCGCTGCAATTTGCGCTACACGCAGCAACGCGGCCTCTGTAGCGGAACCTGCAAAGCATCTCCGGGCGGCCTAGCGACGCGTTCAGGCGGCCGCAGATGCGAATTGGCCATCCTCGACGTCTTCGAACATTTCGGCACTGGCGGCAAGCGTGGCGGCTTTGCCGGTGAAGCGCTGAAAGCGCCGGACGATGACGTCGCAATAGAGCGGATCGAATTCGATCAGCCGGCCGGCACGGCCAGTTTTTTCGGCGGCGATCAGCGTCGAGCCCGATCCACCGAAGGGATCAAGAAGCAGCGCGCCCCGTCGCGTGACGTCAAGGATGGCGTCGGCGACCAGCGCGACGGGCTTGAACGTCGGATGCATGCCGAGTTCTTCCATGCGGTTGGGCTTCATCGTGTTGACGCCGGCGTAGTCCCAAACATTGGTGCGATAGCGCCCGCCGTCACCGAGACCGAAGGTATTAACGTGCGGCGCGTCGCCAATCTTGAACGCAAAGACGAGTTCATGTTTCGAGCGGTAGAACGTCCCCATGCCGCCGTTCGTCTTATTCCAAACGCAGACGTTCTTCAGTTCGGAAAATACGGCTTCGCCGGCCGCCGTCAACTCCCCGACGTGGCGCCAATCCATGCAGACGAACGCGATCGCGCCATTGCGACAGCTGGCGGCGGCGTTGCCGAGCGTCGCAGTTAGAAACGCCGTAAACGCCTCCCTGCTCATCTCGCCTGCCGCGAAGGCGAATTCGCGATGCTTGACGGCGCCGAGTCCTGAGACGTGGCCGTCGATCGGCACATTATAGGGCGGATCGGTGAAGACCATGTCGACGGTCTCGCCGTCGAGCAGCGCCGCGTAGACGGCTGGATCTTGCGCGTCGCCGCAGATTAGGCGATGTCGGCCAAGACGCCAAACGTCGCCCGGTTCTGGGATTTCGTTCTCAGCGGCGTCGCCCGTCGCTGTCGAGGCGTCGCGAGCCTGCTGAATGACAATGTCGGCCTCGCCGATCGAAAATCCCGTCAGATCGATATCGAACTTGTTATCGATCAAAACCTGCAGCTCGATCGCTAGTAGTTCCGTATCCCAACCGGCGTTCAGCGCCAGTTTGTTGTCGGTGATGATGTAGGCGCGTTTATCGACCTGACACAGGTGCGAAAGGCGCAAGCATGGGATTTCCGCGATGCCGATGGATTTGGCGGCGAGCACGCGGCCATGGCCGGCGATGATGCCGTTCGCGTCGTCGATGAGCACCGGGTTCGTAAATCCGAAACGCGCGATCGAATTTGCGATCTGCTTGATTTGCTTTTTCGAATGCGTGCGGGCGTTGCGATCGTAGGGCTTTAGACTGTCTGCCGCGATGTGTTCAATACGGTCGTGATGAACAAGACTCATAGTCAACTCCTATGGATTGATGTCAGTGCGGAAAGAAGCGTTCTCGCTCTACTTTTTACCTATCTGTTTCATTGGCGCCGCTATCCTAGCTTCATCCTGAAGATCGGAACTGGCGTCGAACCTGGATTCTGCTTCGGCAAGTTCTGCTTTGGCTTGTTCGACTTCGGGAATCATGCCCGCGAATTGCGCATCAGCGTCGTCGGCGTCATCAACGGCTCGTGATGCCGCCTTTTCCGCAGCTTGGAGCGCGCGCGCGGCGTCGCTATTCTCTGGATCAGCTTTGCGGCGAGCCTTGCGGCCGCCACCGCGTCTTGCGCTTCGCGGGCTTTGCCGTTCTTCCAGACTGCCGTAGCAGCCAAATCGCCGGCATATTTTTCGGCTGCACCGGCCCAAAATTGCGCCTCTTCGAGCGCAAGCAGATCTTGCACAGCTTGCGGCTGCGGTTCGCCCCTGCGCCAAAGCACCGGTTCATCGCGAACCTTCAAGCGTGGTTTCCGCCGCGGCTTGGGTTTGTGCCCACCGTGGACCATTTCACTGAGCTGATCGATCTCCCGGTGCAGCTTTTCGTCAAAGACTTCCGTTTTGCGATGCTTCTCGAGGAATTCATCCTTGAGGTCTCGCAACAGGCTGTGCGCCTCAGTCATCGTCGTCTCGGATTGTTTGAACCGATCGAACAATTTTCGCATAATCAAAACGCTGCCCTTCATAGCTCTGTCGTACATGGCGTGAAGCAACGCCTCATGGCGTGTCAGGCGGCGCTGCTCGCCGTTGATCGTGACGATCTGTATGCCATTGCGGAAATGGTTGACGTCAGCATCGCTGATCTCTGCCTGTTTGCGCGGCCGGCCGGTGGGGTTCGGGAAGAAGCCTTTCTGCCATCGGCCTTGGCCATCGCGCGCTGGTTTGCGCGACATCACGAAAGCTCCTGTCGTCGGTTAAATACTGAAGGCAATATGGCAACCTTTTTCGGGGTTGCAATAGGCCGCAAACGGCGGCCGGGATTCGGTCAAGATTTCAAAGGACGGCCGCGGCGCACGACGGGCGCCTTCGCGAGAAATTCGGTGACCGCCTGGGCCAACGCCGTCAATTCGACGACGATCACCGAGCGTCGGCGATTCGGCATTTGGTCGTAGAGGGTCGCGGCGAGCTTTTCGACGCCCTCGCAAAATATCGGAGCGGGGAACACAGCCTGACCGCGAGGAACGGGCTCGGTCGACATGACTTCCGTTAGCTCGACGCGCCCTAAAACCATGAAAACGCGAACGTCGGCTTGCGCCTCGGTTTTCTTCGGCGGCAGGAATTTTGGTAAATTGGGATGGCTGCGAGCGAGTTTCGTCTGCCGATCCGTCAGTGATGGCAATTTGACCAGCGCAGGATACCGGTCCTCAAGAGACGGGCGGATGTGTCGTAGGACAAAAACGATCTCGCTTTGCTTAAAACCGATGTCGAGAAGGTCGAGCCCGACGGCTAGACAGAAGACATCGACGGGCCTGTAAGCGGCATCGATCCCGCGCCCTTCTTCGACTGCAGACGCGAAAGCGTAATCGACGACCTCGCCGACGCCCTCGCTCTGGGTATCGAAGTCGCGGTCGACGTCTAGCAGCCGCTTAATTCGCGTCTTGAAAATTTGAGGTGGCACATCGCCATGTCGGCGACCAATGGTGAACGCGCGCCAGAGCGCCCATTCCATCTGATTGCGCTTGAAAGTCGGCGTGCTCATGAGCAGGCTCCTGGCGACGCGCCTTCACGACCGTCTACCGATAAGAATTGGAGCCCGCAAGGGGTCTGCATTAAGCCGGGTGCCTATCGTTAAGGCCGACCGAGACGCCTCGGGTCGTGCTCGGCACCTGCAAGCCCCGTGTTTGGAGCGTCTTTGGCGCGCGTTTGGCGCTTTATCGGCGCGTGCTCGGCCGCCTAATTGGAGCGTATTTGGCGCGTGTTTGACTGTGCGGAGTTAGGCCGCCCGCACAGTCGAGAATCCTGGATTTTCGGGCTTATTACGCTGATAGCAAGTATCTTCGCGGCTCGGAAGCAGGTGAAATTCGCGGAAAACACGTTAAACCCAGCGAAATTGCTGAGACTGGTTCGCTCAAGACTGCCTCCACCGCCAACGGTCATTGATTTTTTTGTATATTTTATATTTTCTTGCCAAGTTCCCCGGCATTATCCCCTGCATAAGCCCAGGCTGCAGGTGGTCGCTGGCAAACTGTAGCGGACGGATTGACGTACGCCATCGGTACCAATACGCCAATCTCTCCCCGTCGCGGTCGCACGCAATGGCGCCGTCACTCAACGATGCGGGCTTGCCGCAGGATTTCACAGACGTGCTTGCCCACGTCGTCGAAGCGATGAACTGGCCATTGTGTAAGCGCCGGAGACAAAATCCCTCAGTGAGGCGGCCGATTCGTTCGGTTGCGCCGGAGTAAAAGTCCGGTAGTTGTGGGCCCTGTGCCGCGTTCGGCCGAGGGCGGGGGATGCTGGACGTGGACAGGTATTTGGAGGTGCGGCGGGCGGTTCAGTTCGAGGGATTGAGCAAGCGGGGGGGGCGGCACGGCGTTTCGGCATCGATCCGAAGACGGTCGCCAAGATGATGTCCTTCTCGGTGCCTCCGGGCTACGTGCGGATCAAACCGCCGGTGCGGCTGAAACTCGATGCCTTCACCGAAATCATCGACAAAATTCTGCCCGACGACAAAAGCCGGCCGAAGAAGCAGCATCACACATAGAAGCGGATCTTCGAGCGGCTTAGCAACGAGCACGGCTTCACTGGCGGCATCACCATCGTGAAGGACTACGTCGCCGGCGTGCAGCAGCGCGCCCAGGAGATGTTCGTGCCCTTGGTGCATCCGCGACGATGGAAGCCGTCTGCGATGGCCACGTGCAGGCGTCCGCGTTCTTCGCCGCGTTGTCGGACCCGGGCACGGCGGTGTCCCATTTGACTTCGATCTGGCGGGCGAGTTCCAGGCTCGCGATGTCGGTCTTGGCTGACGTGATAAAGTGGATGGCGCGAAATCATTTCGTCAGCGGCGTCGTCGATTTGTGGAAGATCGTGCCGGCCCGCACCGAGGCCTGCACGCGGCAGGCGCGGCATTTGAACACCCGGCGCGGCTTGCAGTATGCGTGCAACCGGCTCCGGCACCTCGGACAAACGAAGCCGTCGGGCCAGCGCATCGTCACGAGCGCATCATGGCAATGCTCCCCGGTCTCATGGCGCCTGTAAAACTCGGACAATCAGGACAGGGGTGACAGACCGATGATTCGTGTGACTCGCAGACGTGGCCGGATCCGATCGCAGTGACAGCCGTCGGGTTACAGTTACAGGCCGATCAACGATGGCCGGTTCACCATGGCGAACGATTCCTAGCGAAACTAGGGGTCCCGAGGCCTGATGGCAACGGGTGCCTGAACGTAACGGATTGCAGTTTGAACATTATCAGGCGATAATGTCTCTGACCGATGAAAAAAACAACAAAATGCCGCCAATACTTTGAGGCGCAATAATCGGCGGGCAGTCTCAGGGTATATGACTAGGATAGTCGGATGTCTGGCGTCATTCGCGTAGTTGTTGTCGACGATCACCCCCTTTTTCGGGAAGGTATTGCAGCCACCTTAAAGCGCGAGCGGACCATCAGGTTCGTCGGGCAAGGCGCCAAGGCACTTGATGCTGTCACGCTCGGACTGTCGCTGCGGCCAGACGTTTTGCTCTTGGACGTGGGGGTTCCAGGTGATGTCCTTGCGGCAGTCCGAGAGATCGGCCGTGGGTGTCCCGGTGTCAACGTGATGATGATGAGAGCCACCGAAAGGGATGCCAATGTCTCAATTGTGCTCCAAGCGGGGGCCAGGGGCTACATCGTCAAGAACATATCAGCGCGCGACCTGATCGTCGCAGTGTTGGCGATCGCTGCCGGCGAAACCTATGTCGCACCGGCGTTGGCAGACCGGGCGCTGAGCGAAATGCGCCAGCTGCTGACGACTGTGCCGACCAAAGGCAATGAGGTTCCTCTAACACGCAGAGAGGACGACACGATCAATCTCGTCGCCGAGGGACTGACGAACAAGGAGATTGCCAAGCGACTCGGGATCACTGAAAAGACAGTCAAGCACTACATGACGAGCATCATGGACAAGTTGCACGTGCGCAACCGGGTTGAAGCCGCTCTCGCCGCGCGCAACCGTATGACCGACGAGCGTCCGGCGCTCGGGTAAACGGCCGCTCCGGATTCACCGCAGTGTGCCCGATGTCGATAGCGGCGCAGGCACGAGCCAGGCGGGGCTGGCTTCTACCAAGCCGCTGTGCATCTCCAGGCCCGAATACCCAGGTGCCTCTGCTGTGGCCCAAATCCTCAGCGTCATACCTCCCGGCTCGAAAGGTCCGGGGCAAATAGCAGCGGCTACCCACGACGGCCGCCGGTGACTTTTGCCTCCTCGCCGTTGATCCCCGACTGTTCCCGTGCCCGGACTGAGGTCCGGCCTCGGCGCGGGG
>JANNSR010000092.1:0-68134 GCA_031402935.1 Hyphomicrobium sp.
GTGGCAGCGCTTATCGATCACGAGGCCCGGCTCAGAAACCGGCGGATCGGTGTAATCGAGCGGCGGCGCGGCCTCAACGCGCGTTGACGGTTCGGGCGGCGCGCCCGCTCCGCACGGCGCATAAATCGCGACGTCGCCGACATGGCCGAACGCCTGCGCGTCGGCATAGCGGTCGTCGTAATCGGTGAACCAGGTCTCGAACGGCGCGACGTTGCCGGGACGGACGCGCGACTTGTAGTTGCCCTGCAAGCCGTGGACGATTTTGGCGCCGCCGCTCGCGATCTTCACGGCGTCGTCGCCCTCGCGCAAATGTTCGCCCGTCGTCCACAACGTCTGACGGCACTTGCTCGTGTCGATGTTGCCGTTCTTGTCGTAGCCGTAGTTCGACGCCACGCCGCCTTGCGTGCCGCGATAGTCTTTCGGCAGTCCGACCGCATATTCGTCCGGCACGGCGGCCCAGCGGCTGTCTTTCGCGTCCCACTTATAGCGCAGCACGGCGGACGACTGCTTGGCCGCGAACGCGGTGTAATCGTAGCTTCCCGCGCCGTCGCCGCGCTGCGACAGGTACAGGAGCCCTGAGCCATCGAACAGAATGTCGGTGATCTGTGAGGCCGAGCCCGCGACTTCGAGTTCTATGCGGGCGTCGGTGCCGAAATCGCCTTCGTCGTCGATTGAAACCGACCACACGCTCGGGCCTTCCAGAACCGAATAATACAAGCGGCCCTGATTGACCGCGAGGCCAAACACGCGGCGGCGTTCGTCCGCATAGCCCCACGTCTCGGGGTTTTCGGTATTGAAGCCCGCGTTGTCCATATTGATGCGCTTTGAAGCGTCATAGGCGACCGGCTCAAGGCCCTGCGCCTTGCGGCCCGCCTCGCCGTGATCGAACACGTCGCGTTCTTTTCCGTCGAGTGTGATGCGATGAATCAAACCGGTTTCGAGGTCCGAGACGAACACCTGCCGCATCTTGGCGTCGAACGTGATGTTGCCGAGACCAGCACCAGAGTTCTCCTGACCGTCGCGTTTGATGTTGGCGAACAGCGACACCGCGCCGGTTTTGCCATCGACCTTATAGACCGACCCCGGCGTACCGCCTTTCGCCGTTCCGAACTGACCCGGCATCCACGCGGCACCCGGATCGCCCTTCAACAGGCGGATGCGGTTGCCCGCCTCGTCCTTCGAGACGAGATGCAGGCCGTACATCGACGTCGAGGTCAGATAGGCGTTCGGCGCGCCTTTTCCGTCGCCATCGTCCAGCGTGACGCCGAACAGCTGCCCGGTCTCGCCCGCCTTGATTTGCAGCTTCGACGGCACCTCGGACAACTGTCCGCTTGGACGCCCGCCGAGCACCGAGAGATCGAACACCTGCGCCGAGGCGCCGTCGACATCGATGAACGTCCGGTCGAGCGGATGCACGTCGGCCGGCACCTCCTTGCCGGTCTTGGTGCCGGAGAACCCGGTCACGACCGCGTCGCCGCGCTTGATGATGCCGTCGTCGGCAGCGTGCGCGGGCAGCCCTGCTGCGCCAGCAAAAAGCGTCAAACCGGCAAGAATTGAAAAAATACTGCGCGGCAACAGGCGCGCAAAATATGCACCAGCAACCATAGACGGCCTCCCCGTGACCTCGGGAGCGCTGATATCGCGGCCTTCCACGCGGGCACTGGAGCATTTCCTAGCATTAATCATAACCGGTCTCCATGACTTCAAGGGAATCCTGGGCGCAACGTCCGCCCCTTGAAGCCTCCGACGCTTCCTCGCGCTGGAAGGTTCAACTGTAAGCCCGCCTGGAACCGCGGGGATAACTTTTCGAAAAAAAGCTTGGCTGGCAGCAACCCTGTAGTTCTGGCAAGTTCGCCCCTGCCCGCTGTTTTCCTTAACGGCCACGTGAACCTTTCCGCCTCCCCCCGCGACCAACGGCCAAGAGTGAAGTTTGCCCATGGACCACGCGTCCGACGACCGAGCGCTGATCAAAGCCATCGCCGGCGGCGACGCCAAAGCCCTGGAGCGTCTGTTCGCTCGAAACCAGACGCGCGTCTTTCGCTATCTGACGCGCGTTGTCCGCAATGAGGCTGTGGCGGAGGAACTCTTGAACGAGGTATTTCTAGGGGTGTGGCAGAACGCGGCGCGCTACGAGGGCCGCTCGGAGCCGTCGACGTGGCTCATTTCCATTGCCCACAACAAGGCCGTCAGTTCGCTGCGCAAGAAGCGCGAAGTTTCAGGCTACGACGAAGAAGTGGCCGGCCAGATCGAAGACGAGGCCGACACGCCGGAAGTGACGACGCAAAAGCTCGACAAGGCAGCCGCCATGCGCGCTGCGATGCAGGGCCTGTCGGTCGAACACCGCGAGATTCTCGATCTCGTCTATTACCAAGAGCAATCCGTCACTGAAGCCGCCGAAATTTTAGGCATCCCCGAAGCAACTGTGAAAACCCGAATGTTTTATGCGCGCAAAAAGCTCTCCGAGCTTCTGGCTCAGCGCGGCGTCGACCGAGGATGGCCATAAAATGACAAACGAAACCGAAATTCTGTCGGAAGCCGACGAAATCGCGGCGCTGCTGCCGTGGTACGTGTCGGGCAAGATCAGCACGAGCGACAAGGACCGCGTCGATGCTTACGCCAACGCGCATCCCGACGTGCGCCGTCACATCACGCTGGCACGTGAGGAGGCGGATGCTGTGTTTTCCCAGAACCAGGAAATCGCGGTGCCGCGCGATGCGCTCGATAGACTGCGCGCCTCCGTGGCAACGAGCCCAAGCGCACGTCTCCATGCCGTGCAGGCAACAATGCTTGATCGTATCGGCGTGTTCCTCGGCGGGCTTTCGCCGCGTCATCTGGCCTATGCCGGTGTTGCCGCCGCATTCGCGATTGCGGTGCAGGCGGCGTCTATCGGCGCGCTGCTACAAGGGCAGGGTGGCTACCAGGTTGCGAATGCGCCGGGCGTCGAGGCGAGCACGGGAACGTTCGCGCTGGTCGCGTTCCAGCCCGCCGCCCCTGCAGGGACACTCTCGGCGTTTCTCGCCGAGAACAAGTTCACAATCGTCGAGGGCCCGAAGGCGGGTGGCCTGTTCCGCGTCCGTGTCGGCGACAAGGCACTCTCGGCGGCGGATGCCGAAGCGGCACTCGCCAAACTCAAAGCCCGTGGCGATCTCGTGTCGTTCGCGTCGGCGGCCCCGTAACTGTGTGAGGCGTATCATGCTGCGTTCAACATCCGTTGTCGTCCTCGCTGCGCTGGCCGGCTTCACCTCGGGCGCGGCGTTCGCCCAAACGCGCGACACACCAAATGCACCGGCGGGCGGCGCCCAAACCGTTCCAACACCCGGCGGACCCAAACTGCCGGACGGCGGCGGCAAAATTCCAACGCCTGAAATTCCGGGCGGCACGACGCGGCCCGGTGGCGGCGTCATCGGCCCCGTTGATGGCCTGCCCGATGCTGTCACCGTGCTCGACATCCTGCGCCGTCTTCCGCAATTCCCGGGCGGCGGTTCGAATAGCGGAGAAAGTTCCGGCCCGCCCGATCTTGGTCCGAAGCCAAAGGGCACAGTGTCATCGGGCGGCGGCGCGAAACCGCCAAAGCGCATCGCGACCGTCGTGCCAACAGCACCGTTCTTGCCCCGGCCATCGCCGCGCGCTCAAGGTGCACAGCCCGCGATCACTGGCGTTGTCGTCCCTGAAATCCGCGACCGCGAAGTGATCGTCACGCTTGGCACCGGGTCAGACGCCAACACCGTCTACGAGATCGGCCAGGACCTCGGTCTCGACGGCGACACGCTCTACACGTCGGCACTGCTTGGCACGCGCGTCGTGCGTTTCCGCATTCCCGATACGCGCTCGGTCGCAGACGTCGTGCAGCAGCTTTCAACCGACATCCGCGTCCAGCTGGCGCAGCCGCACTACGTCTTCGCCGCAAGCCAAGGCGCCGCCAAGCCATTGCCTGTGCCGCAATACGCGCCGCAAAAACTGCATCTCAGCGAAGCCCACAAACTCGCGTCCGGCAAGCGCGTCAAGATCGCCGTCATCGACACGGCCATTGATACAACCCATCCGGCGTTCGGCGGTGGCATCACAGAAACCTTTGACGCGCTGGGTGAAAGCACAGTGGTCGCCGAACTGCACGGCACGGCAATCGCAGGGATCGTTGGCGCGCGAGCTGAACTGACCGGCGTCGCGCCCGGCGCCAGCGTGCTCGGCGTTCGCGCGTTTTCCTCCGAGGCGAAAGGCCCGGCGCAGTCGTATACGCTGGCGATTCTGAAAGGCCTCGACTGGGCCGTGTTGAACGGCGCCCGCGTCGTCAACATGAGTTTCGCCGGCCCCAACGACCCGCTGCTGGGCCAGGCGATTGCCGCCGCGATCAAGCGCGGTGTCGTGGTCGTGGCAGCCGCCGGTAACGGCGGACCGGTCGCAAAGCCTGCCTATCCGGCTGCGTTCCCGAACGTCATCGCCGTCACCGCGACCGACAATGCGGACGCGACCTTCAAAAGCGCCAACCGCGGAACCTACATCGCGGTCGCCGCACCCGGCGTCGATATCATCGCGGCGGCACCGAAAGGCGCTTACGATATTTCGTCCGGCACCTCGATGGCGGCAGCGCATGTGTCCGGAATCGCGGCCTTGATGCTCGAGAAAAACCCGAAGCTATCGCCCGAAGACGTGCGCTGGGCCCTGGCGCAATCGGCGCGCAAAGTCAGCGGCAGCACGAGCACCGATGTCGGCGCCGGCATTGTCGATGCGGCGGCGGCGTTGGGCGCGGTGAAGTGATGACGGCATCGGACTGCGCCGGGGAGCGCATTGACTTTTAGGCAATACGGAGGGGGTGGCGGTGGACGTCATAGCCAAACACAGGGCGCTGTCGCGTATGCTTTATCTCGATGGCGCCTACGTCGCCTCGGCTGGAAGCTCTTATCCGGTCGTCAACCCGGCGACGGAAGACGAGATTGGCGCCGTCACCGAGGCAACGGAGAATGAGATCGAGACCGCAATCGGCCTCGCCAGCGCCGCACAAAAGAAATGGTGGGCGCTGTCGGGCGCCGAGCGCGCCGACATCATGCACGAGGTGACGCGGGCGACGCGGCTGATGAGCGCGCCGTTGGCTGAATCGCTGACACGCGAGCAAGGCAAAACCTACAAGGAAGCGATGGACGAGATCGGCTGGTGCGCCAGCGCGACCAGTTATTACGCCGAGATCAGCCGTCAGGAGGGCGGCCGCGTGCACGGCCCGTCCGCGCCCGGCCAGCTGCACATGACGCTGAAGGAGCCGCTCGGCATCGTCGCCGCCATTATCCCGTTCAACTATCCCTACCTGCTGCTGTTCTGGCAGGTCGCGGCGGCGCTTGGCGCCGGCAATGCGGTCATCATTAAACCGTCCGATCTCACATCGCTGTCGACGCTGCTATTGATGGAGGCCTTCGGCGCACTGCCGCCCGGCCTTGTGAGTTGCGTGACCGGGCGGGCAGATGCCGGCCGCCGCCTCGTCGAGCATCAGCGCATCGATGGCGTCGCGTTCACCGGCAGTCTCAAGTCGGCGCAGTCGGTGGCTCAGTCCTGCGCCAAAACCTTCAAGCCTGCACTCATCGAGGCCTCTGGCAACGACCCCTTCATCGTCATGCCGTCGGCGCCGGTGGATATCGCCGCGCGCGGCTGCGCCTTCGCGGCCTTCCTCAACGCCGGACAGGTTTGCACGTCGGCTGAACGCATCTATGTGCACGACAGCATCCATGACGGCTTTGTCGATCGTCTCGTGCACGAGGCCAAGAGCCTGCGCATCGGCAATGGACTTGAAAAGGTCGACATGGGGCCGATGGTCTCGGCCCGCGAACGCGACCGCTACGAAGCCATCCTGGCGCGAGCTATCCTACAGGGTGCCAAGGTCGCGTGCGGCGGCGGGCGTCCCAAGGGTCTCAATCGCGGCTGGTTCGCGGACGCAACGGTGCTGACCGGTGTCACACCCGAGATGGACATCGTCAACGACGAGAGCTTCGGGCCGGTCGCACCCGTTGTTCGCGTGCGCGACCTCGACGAAGCCATCGCGCTGGCCAACCGCTCGCGCTTCGGGCTCGGCGCCAACATCTACACCAAGGACCTGGCCGAGAGCATGCGCGCGGTGCATGAGATCCAGTCGGGCATGGTTTGGGTCAACGTTCCCTTGCTCGACAACGATGCGGTCCCATTCGGCGGCCGCAAACTCTCGGGCATGGGCCGCGAACTCGGCATCGAAGGTCTCGATCAGTTCCGTCACACCAAGATGGTGCTGATTGATCCCGAAATCCGCGAGCAGCAAGGCTGGTTTCCCTTCGCCGACGGCGATGCCTGGCCGGGAAGGTGAGGCAAGATATGGCGCAATCGGCGCGCAAAGTCAGCGGCAGCGCTGCATCCGATCTCGGCGCCGGCATTGTCGACGCAGCCGCCTCACTCGGCGCGGTGAAGTCGTTGGGATGTCATCCCGGGGCTCGTCCCCGGGATCCATTTCTCCGCTTGCACTGGAGTTTGCGGAGACATGGATCCCGGCAATAAATGCCGGGATGACATCGCTAATGTTTGTCACCGACCACCTGCCTCAAAACCTCGACATCGCCGCCGAGCCAGCGATGGGATGAGGGTTGCTGGGGCAGCTGCTTGAACTTTTCAGGAAACCGCACCCGATACAATGCAATCCAGCCCGCGCCAGGCTTGACCGGGCGTTCCTGCGCGACGCCCGCAAGCTTGTCGAACAGGCTTGGGTCATTGAGGCCCGCGACCGTCTTGGCGATGAGCCGGTGCAGCGCGCCGTCGTTGAGCGCGTATCCATCCTCGCCCTTTGACGCAGCAAGCTCTGCCAGCGTCACCAGCGGCATCAACGCAAACGCATGATAGTGCAGCGCACGGCTGCCCCGCGCCAATTCCAGCGGCAGCGTGCCGTCTGTTGCAACGTCTCGCGCCGCATCCGCCATGACACCCTTCGCCAACTGCCAGTGCGCGCCGCTCTCGGCTGCGAGACCAACGGCACCGAGGCCGAGGCCCATCCAGTACCAATGATTGTTGCGCTTGACGCCCGCGTCGTCGAAATCCGCACGCGTGGCATCTGCAACCTTGATCAACCACGGATTGATGACCGCGCGGTCTTCCGGCGTCGCCCACCGTTTCAATTTCAGATAACTGAGCGCGATACCGGCCAAATCCCAACGCCGCTGCGCTTGCGCTTGCTTGCCGTCGATGGTGCCGAGATAGGCGCCGCCGTCCGCCCAGGCTTTGATCCAGCGAAGCCCGCACGCGGCATTCGACACGGGTAACGACCGCGCGCGATATGCCTTGTCGGCATACGCAGCCGCGTGCTCAACGAAGATCTTGAGCGGCGCGGTCGCGCGCACATGCGCGGCTTTTTTCGCCGGATCGACGTCGGAGCCGATGCTGTCGGAATAGTACCGTTCAAGGCTCAGATCGCGCACCGGCGGCGGTGGGGCGGGGCATGCGGTGGCGGCCGTTGTCAGCAGCATCATGAACAGAGCTAGCGTCGCGCGGGTCATGGCACGTCCGGAGCTGCGCACGCATCCTCGTAAGCGTGCACGCGGCCTTCAGGGTCTGTCACCTGATACCCAGTCGCATCTTTCGAAATGCTTGCCGGAGTGAGTGGCATTTTTCCAAACGCGCCTGGAAGGTCGAGAACGTAGGTTGGCAGCGCCAGCCCGGACAGGCGGCGGCGCAGTTCCGCCATCAATGCCTGACCGGCCGCTATCGTGGTGCGGAAATGCGCGGTACCCGGCGCCAGATCGCCATGATGCAGGTAGTACGGTTTCACCCGCGCCTCGACCAGCGCCCGCATCAAGGCCTCAAGTGTATCGGCATTATCGTTGACGCCCTTGAGCAGCACGGTCTGGCTGACGACGGGAATACCGGCATCGACAAGTTTTGCAATTGCTGCGCGTGCGTCAGGCGTCAATTCGTGCGGGTGATTGCAATGCAATCCGACGAAGACTGTTTTTGATGATGCCTTCACGGCCGCGACGACGTCGTCCGTAACCCGCGCGGGATCTACGACGGGCACGCGCGTGTGCCAGCGCAGGATTTTGACATGCGGGATGTCCCCGAGTGCTTGCGTCACCTCGGCAATGCGCCGCGCCGAAAGCACGAATGGATCGCCGCCAGTCAGAATGACTTCCCAGATCTCGGGGCGCGCGCTGATGTAGGCGAGCGCCGCCGCGAGGTCGCCGGGTGTCATCGCCTCGCCAAGCTCGGGCCCGACCATCTCGCGGCGGAAGCAGAACCGGCAATAGACCGGGCACATGTGCGCGATTTTCAACAGCACGCGGTCCGGGTAACGATGCACGAGGCCCGGCACCGGGCTTTTCGCATGATCGCCGATAGGGTCGCGCATCTCAGCGGGATGCGTGTCAAGTTCGCGCACGTCGGGCACGAATTGCCGCGCGATCGGATCGTCCGGGTCGTTGTGGCCGATCAAGGTGACGACATCCGGCGTCAACGCGATCGCGTACTTTGTCCCGATGCGTTGCACGTCGTTTTCATGCTCACGCGATATCAAGCCCGCCGCAACCAGGTCAGCCGCCGATTTCAATGTGCGCCGCGCGTCGCTCATTTCGGCGGCCACACGTCGGTGTCGTGGTCTGGATGCTGAAACGATACAATTTCGGCCAGGAACGGCGCAGCGGCGATATCATCCAAAGTCGCGTGATTAGCGAGGGCCGGGATGTGATCGGCGTAGGGCAATTTCCCCTCGACGCCGAACTGAACGCCCGGTGCGTTTTTTTCAGGATGATCGAAAGCGCCGATGGCCAGCGCCACGCCGTCGGGTGCTTCGTACGTCAGCGGCGTGCCGCAATTCTCACAAAAGCCGCGCGCGGCAAAGTTTGAAGACTTGAATCGTTTCGGTTTGCCGCGTGTCCAAGTGAGCTTGCCTTCGCGCACCGAGACAAGCGGCGCATAAAATCCGCCGAACGCCTTCTGACACATGCGGCAATGGCAGACCGAGGCATCGCCAAGCGCACCATCGACGCGAAACCGCACCTGCCCGCATTGGCATCCGCCGGAGTGTGTTTCGTTGGTCATCACGTTATCTCCCTCTCCCCACGACCCTGCACCTGTCATGGGGAGAGGGTCGGGGTGAGGGGCGGCCGCGTGTTCGAGCCTGTTGCCGCCCCTCACCCTAACCCTCTCCCGTGAAGAACGGGGAGAGGGATGGTTCGCGCTTACTTGCGCTCATCAACAAGCGGAGTCCAGATCACCTGATCGATGCGTTCCGCGCCCGTTGCCAGCATGACGAGGCGGTCGAATCCGAGTGCACACCCGCTTGCCGGCGGCATGTGGGCGAGGGCGCTCAAAAAATCCTCATCAATCGGCACGTGTTCGCCGTAAATGCGATGCTTGTCGCGCTGCCAAGCTTCAAAGCGGCGGCGCTGCTCGTCCGCGTCGGTCAACTCACCGAACCCGTTCGCCAGTTCGACGCCGCAAACATAAAGCTCAAACCGTTCGGCAACCGCAGGGTCATCGGGCACGGGTCGCGCCAGCGCCGCTTCCTGCACCGGGTATTGGCACAGAATGACCGGTTGCCCGTTCCCCAGCTTCGGTTCGATCGCGCCCGCCAAAACAAGACTGAAGATATCGGACCACGTGTGTTCGTCGCGCACGGTATAGCCGCTCGCAGCCGCTGCGGTCGCAAGGGCATCCCGGTCTGGCCCGGCAGCCGTGTAGGTGTCCTGCAGTACAATCTCGGTGTGCTGGCCAAACGCCTGATCGAGGGTGAGGATTTCGTAAGGCAGCGACGGATCACACGACGCACCGCGAAAACTCCACGCCGGACTTTCAGCCGTCTCGCCTGTGATTTTCAGGATCGCCGCGCAATCGTCGAACAGCGCCTCATACGGCGCGCCGGCCCGGTACCACTCCAGCATCGTGAACTCGGGCTCATGCAACGCGCCGCGCTCGCGGTTTCGAAAGCACGGCGCGAACGTGAAAATCTTTTCCTCCCCCGCGGCAAGCAATTTTTTCAAGGCGAATTCGGGCGAGGTGTGAAGATAGAGCTCCCGCCGCGCCAAGTCGGTGCCGATCAACTCGGTCTTGAAACCGTGCAGATGTGTCTCGTTGCCAGGAGACGCCTGCAGGCACGCCGTCTCAACCTCGATGAAACCTTGCTGTTCAAACCATGCGCGCAACGCCGCCTTGATGCGCCCGCGCGTTATCAGAAACGGCCGCCGGTCGGCGTGATTTTGCGGCATCCACCAAGGCGAGGCGCTGGTCATCGCGCTTTTTGCAGCCGTTTGCCGGGCTTTCGCAAGTGTATTCGCCGCACTTGGCTCTGAGCGGGGAAGCAGGTAAGACCTCGGCTTATTCCTCGAGCACTCGACGCCGATCCAGGGCCGCGACCCTTGCACCGGCCGTGAACCCCTGAACGGAGACGACCCGTGGTTAAAATCATCGCCTCATCCGTCCGCAAGGGCAACGTGCTCGAGATCAACGGCAAGCTGGCCGTGGTGATGACGGCGGAAAACATCCATCCCGGCAAGGGCACGCCGGTCACGCATCTCGAACTGCGCCGCATTCAGGACGGCGTCAAGCTGACCGAGCGCTACCGCACCACCGATCAGGTCGAGCGCGCCTACCTCGATGATAAGGACTACAATTATCTCTACGAAGACGACATGGGCTACAACTTCATGCAGCCCGAGACCTTCGATCAGATTTCGATTCCGAAGGACGTGCTGGGCGATAGCGGCATCTGGCTTATCGAAGGCATGACCTGCATGGTGTCGCTGTTCGACGGCAACCCGATCGCGGTTGAATTGCCACAGCGCGTTACCTTCGAAATCGTCGAGGCCGACCCGGTCGTCAAAGGCCAGACCGCGTCGTCGTCGTTCAAGCCCGCGAAGCTTTCCAACGGCGCCCGCGTGATGGTACCGCCGCACATCGGCTCGGGCACCCGCGTCGTTGTCATGACGGCGGACGGCTCCTACGTCGAACGTGCGAAGGATTGATCGTCCGCGGGCTATATTAAAAAAAACCAAAAAAAACGGCGAGGGTTTTCCTCGCCGCTTTTGTTTTGTGATGTGTGGGCGGCCTTATTCCGTGCAGCCGCGCGTCTCGTATTTCTCGCAGGCGTAGTCGTTGCCGTTGGTGCACTGGTTGTACCACTTGTTGCACGTGTAGGCGAAGCTGTTGCGGCGGCGTCCATATCCGTCCGCTCGCGCGCTGTTCGAATTGGCGATGATCGCCAAAGCAGCCGCGCCCAGAATGACCCCGCCGACAATTGCGCCCCTGTGGCGACGGCGCGCTTCGGCGGCGTCGTCCATCACAGGAACGAGGGCCGTGAACGCCATCAGAGCGGCGGCGGCGGTGGTGGTGATCTTGGTCATCGGGTAAAATCCTTCAACGAGGTGCCTCAAGACGAGTTGGTCTAAGCTAACCGAATTCGGCCTCGCGGCCTAGGGCTCCCGGCACCCGCCACACCGGCAAATCCGCAACCGTGCCGGCAATCTTTGGCGATAGCGTTAAGGCCGGCCTAATCGATATTGCAATCGGTTGAGCCCAAGCCCATTCTGGCAGCCGCGCCTCAGGGGGCAATGCCGGAGTGTCTCCTCGTGACGCTTTGCAGGCGAGGCGCCGTCTTAAAGCCGCTCAAGTCTGGGGAAACGGTATGAAAAAATCGAACGTATTAACCGCCGCAGCTGTTGCTGCAACTTTGCTGGCAGGATCGGGTGCCGATGCCGCCACCTGCACGGACGAAGCAACAATCAAGTCGCCGCAGGAAACAACGGCCGCCGACATTACGTTCCGCAATCCAACGGCCGAGCGCCGCCGCGTCTATTGGATCGACTTCGAGGGCAAGCGCAAATTCTACGCGACCATTGAAGCCGGGCAGTTGCTGAAACAGAAGACCTATGTCGGCCACACCTGGATTATCGCCAACGATGCCGAGACCTGCCTCTATGTGATTTCCGCATCCGCCGCGGCCATTACCGTCGATCTGGGCGACGCCGCTGCCGCTGTGGTGCCACCTGCCGCCGCGCCCGTGCCGCCGCTGCCGGCCGCCGCAGCGCCTGTTACCGCGCCACCTGCAACGGCCGCCGTTGCCGTGCCGCAAACAGCAACCGTTTCACCCGTTAGCGAGATGTCGCCGGTCGAGCGCTATCGCCTCGAAGGCCGCTACCGTTTGATGTCGCGCGCCGACAGCCGCAAAGGGCTCAACAACCAGGACAGCGGTTCGCCCGAGTTGGTCGATACGCAGGTCCAATGGGACAGCGCGCACTGGGAATTCGAAGCCATCCCCGGCACGGCACTGGTGTGGATCAAGAACAGCTGGAAGAACAATTACCTGACCGACGACCAGGGCAAGCTGCGGGTTTCGCGCACATTGGCCGGCGACGAAAACGGCCAGTGGATCATGGAAGCGGTCGATGGCGAGCCGTATGTGCGTCTCAAGAGCAAGGGCGGCGGCCGCTATCTGATCGCGGGCAGCCGCGACGGCATCTATCTCGATAGCCGCATCGGGACGGATCGCGACGGCCAGTGGCAGTTCATCCCGACGGCATGGCCGCGCCCCGTTGCCGCAACACCCAAGCCGCGCATTCAGCGAACCGTTGTCAAAGCCGACGATGACGATGACGAAGAGCCGGTCAAGCGCCGCAAGGGCGAAAGCAAAGACCCGCGCGACGATGGCTTCATCAACAATAAGGCGCGCAATTCCGCGCGTGCAAGTTGCGCGGAAACCGGTGGCTATTGGACGGGCAAAACCTGCAAGGCGTCGAAAACATCAAAGCCCGGCAAATGCAAAAAGGGCTGGGCCTGGTCGGAAGACGCCGGCGCCTGCCAGTTCGACGGTGGCGATCCGGCGCCGAAGACCAACAAAGCCAACATCAATCGTGGCAACTGCGGCCCGGGGTTCATCTCCAAGAACGGCAATTGCGTCAGCCAGTATAACGGCAATGCCACGCCGGAGCCGAAGCTGACCACCCAGCAGAAGATCAACCAGGGCATCGAGATCTTGAACGCTATCGTCAACAAATGCCCGAAGGGCCAGGTCTGGAACCAGGCCGAGGGCTGCCACGAGGACGATTGATAAGGGTTCCCGCCTTGACTTAACCGTAGCCCCTGGCATCCTGCTATTGCCGAGAAACGGAGGCGGCCGGGGATCAAGCCCCGGGATTGGGACGATGCTGGCCGGACAGCGTCGCTGCAATCGAGTGCGCTCATGACCTCCGATCCGTTTCCCTATCCCGTCCGTCCGCCGTTCAATTCCCCCAACATCACAACCGAGCAAACGTTCACCGCCGCGCGGACGTTTTTGCGTGCGCCAGCCCGCCAGTCCGCCGAAGGCGCGGATGCCGCCGTGCTCGGCATCCCGTTTGACATCGCAACGTCGAACCGTCCCGGCGCCCGCTTCGGGCCAGACGCCATCCGCGCCGCCTCCGCCCAACTTGCCGAATTGAAAGCCTATCCCGGCGGCTTCGATCCGCTGCAGCATGTCGCCGCCGTCGATCTCGGCGACGTCTATCTTAACTACGGCCACCCGCAGGCGTTGCCCGGCATCATCGAGGCGGCGGCAGCGCGCGTCATCGCCACCGGCGCCTTTCTGATTTCGCTCGGCGGCGATCACTTCATTTCCTATCCGCTTCTGAAGGCGCACGCCGCCAAGTTTGGTCCCCTGGCGCTGATCCAGTTCGATGCCCACACCGACACCTGGCGGTCACCGGCCGGCGCCGACCAGGGCGTCGAGCTCAATCATGGCACCATGTTCTCGCGTGCCATCGACGAAGGCTTGATTGTGCCGGAGCGCTCGGTGCAAATCGGCATTCGCACTTGGGTCGACGATTGCCTGGGCATGAACATCATTGACAATGCGCGCGCCGACGAGATGACCGCTGCGGCGCTCGGTGCCGCCATCCGCGATATCGTGGGCGCTGGGCCGGCCTACATCACGGTCGACATCGACTGCCTCGATCCGGCTTACGCGCCGGGCACGGGCACGCCGGTGACGGGCGGGCTGGCACCATTGAAGCTGCTGCAGACGCTGCGCGGGCTCGCTGCCCTTAACGTCATCGGCTTCGACATCGTCGAGGTGGCGCCGCTCTACGACCACGGCGGCATCACGGCGCTGAACGCCGCGACCATCGTCTACGAGCAGGTCTGCACGCTTGCCAGAAAGCGCGGCGCCGAGACCGCCGCCTATCCACCGCCGCGGCGTGGTTAATAGGCAGCAATCCTGAAGCCTGTCATCCCGGCCGGAGATGCGTGGAACGCATTGCAGAGCCGGGACCCAGCTGTATTTGCGCGATCCAACGCTGGGTCCCGGGTCTCGCGAAAGGCTCGCCCGGGATGACAAAATTTCGATGCCATCACACCCGTTCCCCACGGAACAGCGGCGGCCGTGAACCTCCTCTAATCCTGATGCGACTGAAGCTCAACCGCCTCATCGAGGCACAGGAGACCTGCCATGACCCCGCTGCTGACCCTTCTCACCGCCCGCGCCGCCGTCACCGCTGCGCTCGTCCTCGGCACCCTTGCCGCAACAAGTCTTCAGGCCAATGCCGTCGGCCTGCGCACCAAGATGGCCTGCGCCAGCGACTACTTCGCCCATTGCTCGCAGTTCAGCCCTGGCAGCAGCGAAGTCCGCCAATGCATGCGCGCGGTCGGGTCTGGTCTTTCGAAGGGTTGCGTTGCCGCCCTGATCGCCGATGGCGAAGTTTCGCAGGCCGAAGTCAATCGCCGCCGCTCGGCGTCGCAGACGGCGGCGAAGTAAGCGCACGCCAACACTTCAGCAGGTCTTCAGTTACGGGCGGGTGCCGGTGATATGCCGCTCCCGCCTTTTTTGCGCGCCGCAGCTTTAACTCCAGCGTCGATTGCTCCACATCCATTGCCCCGGGTTCTCGCGCACCCAGGCTTCGAACTGGCGCGTCATTTCGGCGGTTGCCCATCGCACGTCTTCCGCCTGGTTGGCGGTGCGCGGCACGCGTAGTTCCTTCAACTCAATTTCGAAGCGGCTGTCGCCGCCGACACGCGTACAGCGCGACATCCAGATGCGTGCGCCGGTGCGCCGGGCGATCATCGCCGGGATGGTCACGGTTGCAGCATCTTTGCCGAAGAACGGTACCGGCAATCCAGTCTTGTCATAGAGATCGCAGACGACGCCGAGACGGCCGCCGCGCCTCACGTAATCCATGATGGCGCGCGCCGTCTTCTGGCTTTCGCCGTGATCGCCCTCGACACGGCCGCGCCCGAACAGCCCGCCGGGATAGAGATCCTTACGCTGATCGCGCAGGTAGCGGTCGACATAGGGGTTGTTCACCGAACGGTAGACGGCTGCCGGTTCGGCGCCCGCCAGCGTCAGCGGCCAGATCGCCAGTTCCCAGTTGCCCATGTGCAGCGACGCGCCGACGATGGGACCGAGCTTGTTGGCATAACGGTGGAACGTCGCCTCATTGGTGATTTTGATGCGGCCGGGGTCGGCGATGATCTGGTCGATGCGCATGGTCTCGGCCATGACGCGGCCGAGGTTTTCCCAGTGGTCGCGGGCTATGGCGCCGCGCTCACTATCGGATTTTTCCGGAAACGCGATTGCGAGGTTCGCCAGCGCCCGCTTCTGCCGCTTCGGCGACAGGGTGGGCGCAAAGTTCCGCCAGAACCACGCCGACGCCCGCACCGCGAAGCCGAGCGGTACGACGCGCACGGCACCGGTGATCAGACGCAGCAGCGCGTATTCCAGGCGGAACTGGATGTCGCGCAGAAAAGTCGGTGGTGCGGCTGACATACGAAATTTGAATCTCTCGGGCCGTTCCTCAGCCGCGTCATGCCCGCGCTATGCTGTCCCCGTCAAGCGCGCCAGCGCCGCGTCATACCGGTTCCGGCAGCGGGCGCATCAATTCCGGCGTCGATTGTGCGGGCGCCACGCCTTCGCGCATGACCAAGCGGCGCAAGGGGCCAACCGTACTCAATGCGAAGAGCCCGAGACCACGGAACAGGTGCACCGGCGCGTACTCCGACAGCAGCGACCGGTTCAAGAGGTCGATACCCCAAACGCGTGAGGTCACGTCCGTGCGCCGCGCGGCGTCAAAGCGGGCTAGAACGGTTGCCGCCCCGATATCCTCGTTGCTGGCGCGGGCGGCCTGTGCAACCCCGGCCAGCGTCGCTGCATCGCGGAAACTCAAGTTGAGACCTTGGGCGCCGATCGGCGGGATGACGTGGGCGGCTTCGCCGATCAGCGCCACGCGATTTCGCGCCAGCGTCTCAGCCGTTTGGCCGCTGAGGGGAAACACGCGGCGCTCGGATATCTGGCTGAGTGTTCCAAGCAGCCCGCATAAGTGCCCGCCGAGCGCTGCGTTGAACGCATTGCCGTCAAGACATGCGAGGCGGGCCGCTTCATCCGGCGTCTCGACCCAGACGAGGCTCGACGTATTCCCCGGTCCCGGCACAACCGTCAGCGGACCGGTGTGGCGGTGGTACTCGGTCGAAATCGCGCCATGGGCGCGGCTGTGCGCGAATGTGCACACAATGGCGGCCTGATCATACGACCATGACTTCGTCGCGATGCCGGCTGCAGCGCGGCACAGCGAGGCGCGTCCGTCAGCGGCGGCGACGAGACGGGCGGCGATCGTTGTGCCGTCTGCGATTGTAACCTCGGCGCCCGCATCGGACAGAGCCAGTGCGGTAATGGCGGGCGTGTCGATGCGTGTCAGCCGTTGCCGGCAGGCAGCGTCAAGCGCCGCTGTCAACGCGCTGTTCGGCACGTTGTAGCCGAAGGCCTCGAGTCCGATTTCGCTGGCGCGGAATGTCACTTCAGGCGCTCGCAGCAGCGCCCCCGTCGCATCGATCAGGCGGATGGCGTCGAGCGGCGCGGCGGAAGGCGCGATCGCGTCCCAAACACCAAGCCGCTGCAGCAATTGCACGGAGGCCTGAAACAGCGCCGCCGAGCGCCCGTCACGGGAACCGGCGGGCGGACCGGCAATCGCCGTCGCAAGCCCCATCTCGGTGCAGGCGAGCGCCGTCACCAGACCGGCGGGCCCGGCGCCAGCAACGATGACATCGAATGAGGCCTTGGCCATGACCTGCTTAAGTCTCCTGCAGCCCGCAACAAACGGAGCAAACCTTTGTAGTCGATACAATAAAATCTGCGAACTGGATCGGGTGTGGCTATGCCGCCACGGCGGCTCAAATTAAACAAATCTGTCATACGGCTGAAAAGTGGCGGGGTTAACTCTTCGTTAAGCACAGCGGATTCGGCGGCCTTTACAGGGAGCTGAACGGTGTGCGGTTCGGCTTTACCAGGGGTGGTGCTGCCGGGGGAACTTGGGATTCATGCAATTCAGAGGGGCAGCAATGGCTACCGTTCGTAATTCTTCAGTTGGGCGTCTGGCTTTGATGGCGGCGCTCGGACTTTTCGCAGGCGCCGCATCGACCGCCAGCGCGGCCGACCTCGGTGGTGACTGCTGCGCCGATCTTGAAGAGCGCATCGCCGAACTTGAAGCAACAACGGCGCGCAAGGGCAACCGCAAGGTCAAGCTTGAGGTTTCGGGCCACGTCAATGAAGCTGTGCTGTTCTGGGATGACGGCGCCGAAAGCAACGTTGGCGCCTATACCAACGACAATGCGCGGACGCGCTTCCGTTTCAAGGGAGATGCTAAAATCACAGATGACTTGAAAGCCGGCTACCTGCTCGAAATCGGCGTCCGCAGCGCGAACTCGGCGCGTTTCGATCAGGATAACGATAACGGCATCGACTCTGTCGGCTTGGATCTTCGTCACAGCACATGGTTTCTCGACAGCAAGACCTACGGCAAACTGTGGGTCGGCCTGACAGGCGGCGCGTCCGAAGGCGTGACCGAAATCAACCTCGCCGCGACCAAGGATGTGCTGAAGTACTCGGACGTGCAGGATACCGGCCTCGGACTCGCGCTGCGCCAGACCAACGGCCTGTTCACCAACGGCTTGGGCGACACCTTCAATGCCGCTGTACCTCCGAATCAGGCGCTGACATGGCGCCGCCTTGTCCGCGACAACGGCATTCAACCGGGTGAAGGCAGCCGCCACAATTTGGTGCGCTACGACACGCCTGTGTTCGCCGGCTTTACCGGTACGGTTAACTACGGTGAAGACGACACCTGGGAAGCCGGTCTTCGCTACGCCGGCGAGTTCGGCGGCTTCAAACTCGCGGGTGGCTTTGCTTACGGTGAGAACAGCGACATCAGCGGCGCCCGCGGCTTCGAATGCCTCGCACAGCGCGTTGGGGGCATCGCGCCGTCAAACCGCGATACCGAGTGCAGCCAGTTCGGCGGCTCGATCAGCGTCATGCACGTAGAGTCTGGCTTGTATGCCAACTTTGCCGGCGGACAGCTCGAAGATGATTTGATCCAGGATCGCTTCGGCGCCCCCGTCGATGACACGAGCACGTTCTACGCCGTTGAGGCTGGTATCGAGCGCAAGTTCGTTGACCTCGGCAAGACCACCTTCTTCGGTCAGTATTACAAGAATGAGGGCGGTGCCAACTCCCGCCGCGACTTCAACGGCACGGGCTTCGCAGTTGGTGGCGCTGGTGGTGAGGCGGATATCTTAGGCACCGAACTCGAGTCGATCGGAGTCGGCATCATTCAGGGCGTCGATGCAGCGGCGATGCACGTCTACCTGACTTACCGTCACTATGAGGCTGACGTGACGCTGAGCGGTGCCGTCCAGCCGCAGTTCGAAGACCTCGATGTCGTCATGTCCGGCGCCATTATCCGGTTCTGATTGCATTCTCCCCGTCTGCGACAGAAATGGGGGCTGCCCGGTTCGGGCGGCCCCTTTTCTCGTCCAAGGCCCTAACGGGGGTGTAGGCGCCACCTAATTTATTCAGTGATAACAATGGTTTAAAGTAGAACCCGGATCGGCCGCCAAGTGGCTTTGCGACCACAGGTCTTCCGAGAAACGACGTCAGTCCGCCCCAAACCTCCGTTTGTCAATTGAGTTTCAAGAGTCGCGGCCGCATCTTGATCGTCATGTGCGTGCTTTGGTGCATTGCGGGGTTGACGTGAAAAGACTCGGTTTAACAGCAGGCGTTATTGCCATGTTGGCGGTTGCCGCCAGTGTGAGCGCTGTTGCTTTGGAAGAACAGCGTGCGCCAGTTGCGCCTGCGGCACCTTCGGCAGAGGTTCCGGCGGCAGCTGTGCAAGAAGGCACGGTCACCGCGAAGCCTGATACGGGGACGGAAATTCGCATTCCAGGGCTCGGCAAGCTCGGTACGCTGCCGAAGATGGATTTCGGCCTGGAACTGCTCTACGGCGCGTCAGAAGGCAAAGCCGTGCAAGACCCGGCACCGGAAGATCCCAGTCAGGATTTAACCATCCGCGGCTCGGTCAAGCACCGGTTCTAGGCTTGGCTGGTATTGAACCGCAGACGAGTTCAAGGGCGCCAATGGCGCCCTTTTTCGTTTACGCTTGCAGCCGTCCTTCGTCGATGCCGCCGGAAGCGGGACGGCCACCGGAAGCGGGCTTTGGCTGCGGTATAATCTTTCCGCACCCCACAGTTCGTGATTAAAACGCCCCATCATGGGGATCCGGCGATTCCCGGCCTGGGCTTGTCCTAGGCTAAGGCGTTGATTGTGCCGCCCGGCAGAGATGACCTGCGGCGCGCCTGAAGGAATTTTCGATGTCGTGGGGCCCCGCACTCGTTCACGTCTTTACAGCGCTTGGCGCCGTCTGCGGCTTCCTCGCCGCCCGCTCGGTCGTGCAGACGGACGCCGAGGGCGTGTTCTTCTGGCTGTTCGTTGCGCTGTTCATCGACGGCATCGACGGCACGTTTGCCCGCGCCGTCAACGTCGCCGAGCGCTTGCCGCGCTTCTCCGGCGAACGTCTCGACCTCGTCGTGGACTACGTCACCTATGTGTTCGTGCCGGTGCTCGCCTTGATCGCCTGGCGTCATCTCGACGGCAATCTCGGACTGCTGCTGGCTGCCGGCATCCTGCTGTCGTCGCTGTATCACTTCAGCGATCTCGATAGTAAGTCCGACGAGAACTGCTTCGTTGGCTTTCCGGCGGTGTGGAATATCGTGGCGTTTTACGTCTTTGCCCTGGCGCCGCCGACGTGGGTGACGGCGGCATTCGTGACGGCGGCGATCGCGGGCACCTTCATCCCGATGCCGTGGGTGCATCCGCTTCGCGTTACATCGCTGCGCGGTGTCACGCTGGTGGTAACGGCCGCCGGCACAATTGCTGGTCTCGCGACGATCTATTACGGCTTTCCGGCGCCATGGTGGGCGGCACTGATCCTTGCCGCCGCCGCCATCTACTACGTCGCGCTCGCCGTCATGTGGTACCGCCAGGGCCGGTGAGGTGCCGCATGTTTTGTGCCTTACGTCCGGCGCGCGGCGGCAACCTTCGGCGGCGTCAGTGCCGATTTAGCGATAACGCTCAGGATCGTGACCCCCGCGATAACCGATCCTTTGAGCGTGCCGGAAATTTTCGACACGCCGATGCGCGGCCGGTAGCTGACTGGCACTTCGTGAACTCGCAGCCCGGCAGCCAGCGCGCGAACCTGCATCTCGACCGTCCACCCGTAAGCGCGATCCGTCATGCCGAGGCGTTCCAGTCCAGAAGACGTGATGGCGCGGAACGGCCCGAGATCGGTGTAGCTGGCGCGAAACAGCACGCGCATCAGCCGGCACGCCAGCCAGTTGCCGAAGCGCTGGTGTGGCGTCAACGCACCCTTTTGGCTGTTGCCGGTGGCGCGCGAGCCGACCACGAAGTCGCAACCGCCGTCTGCAATCGGATCGACAAGCAGCGCCATTTCGCGCGGGTTGTCGCTGTAGTCGCCATCGAGAAACACAATGATGTCTACGGCCGCGAGGGTGGCAATTCCGGCTTGGCAGGCGGCGCCATAGCCCCGCGCGGCTTCGCGGACCACACGCGCGCCGCTGGCCAACGCGATATCGGCCGTCCGGTCGCTCGAGCCGTTGTCGGCGACGACGATATCGTCAACCCAGATTGGAATTTCGGCGAGGACGCGGCCGATGGCGCGCTCTTCGTTTAAGGCCGGGATGACGACGCCGATGCGTTTGCCGTTGCGCACGTTGCTACGTCCTTCCGTTCAAGATAGCGGCGGAGCTTGGCAATTTGAGGTCGCGCGAGCGCCAGTAGCCGAAAGCCAGCGCCGTCCAAACAGGCGCCCAGATCAGCGCCAGGATAACAGGTTTCGCGATGTCCAAAGATTCGCGGGCGGCAAAATGGAAGCTCGCATAGTAGAGCGGCAACGTTGCCGTCATCAGCAGCAGCGCCGGGTTTGGTGAGACCGCCAAAAACGGTATCAGCCACAGCGCGTACCAGGGGTACTGCGCCGGCGACAGCAGCACGAGTGCTGCAACAACGACACAAGCGCGGGTGATCAGATCCATTGGATTTTCGATATCGCGCCGGGCAACAGCGAGTGCAATGATGCCCACGATTGTCGCAAGCACGCCGCGCACGATCAGCGGCGCCGATGCCGCTGGCACGCTAAAGGCCTGCAGCAAGCCCTCCACCACACCCTGGAGCAGCGGCAGCAGGGCGCTGTTGCTCGACCAGGTTTGGGCATAGGCGGAAAGCCCGGCTGGGCCGCTGGGGTTTGCCGTCAACATCGGTGCCATCAGCGCCACCAGCACAACTGCAAAAATGCCAGCTGCCAACGCCAACCGGCGCGGGTTCGCCATCAGCGGCCGTAGAATAAGCGGCAGCAGCAGCACGGGCCAGAGTTTTGCGGCGGCGGCGAGGGCGAGCACACCCGCGGCCAACAGCGTTCTCTCGGTGACCGCGAGGACCAGCACAAGCAACACCAGCGCTACGACGACGGCGTCCATATGTGCCGAATTCGCAACCTCCTTGAGAACGAGCGGATTCCACCAGTACAGCGCCACCCACAACGGCGACCGCATCGTGTGTTTGAGCAGCACCAGCAGCAACCCGAGTGTCGCGATCTCGCAACCGAGCAACACGAGCCGCCATGCGTTCAGACTCCAGGGTGTGATCTCGTGAGCGAGCGCGAACGCCGCCTGGGCGACGGGCGGGTAGATCGTCGTCAGATGTGGATGATTGATGCGGCGGAGAATTGCGCCTGAACTGTTCGCAAGCGGTGCCAGCTCGCTGCTCGCACCCGCCTCTGCAACGCTGAGCGGCGCATGCGTATAAGGGTTTGCGCCCGAAGCGGATACAGCGCCGTCCCACAAGTAGCGTTGATAGTCGTCCTCGAGAACCGGCTCGCTGGCGAACATGATCAGGCGCGCAGCCAAGCCGGCTGCAATAATAATTGCGAGCACGATGCGGGTGTCGCGCGGTCCGGCCGAGGCATGTTCCGCAATAAGCCGCGGCTGAGCCCACGCGAAGAAAAGCCCGGCCACGACAAGGCCAGCCGTCACCGCAAGCACCGGCATATCGATGACTTCGGTGTCGTAGCCGAAGTGCCGCGACGCGGCGGCAAGCAGAATGGCCGCCAAGATGACAAGCGCCGCGCCAGCGATCCACGGCACCACCGGCGCTCGCAGACCGGCGTTTACTGACACAGTCATGGCGCCTCCCGGGTGTCCGTCAGCGGCAGGGGAGGCACGGCCATTTCCGGCCAGGCCAAAGTTTGAAAACCGCAAACGGGTATTACGATCCGCGTGGGGTCACGCACTTGCCCGTCTCCGGGTTCAGCACTTTGCCGCTTTTACATACCTTAGCTTCGGCTTCGTTGGCGCTGGCGACAGTCGCCGTGCCAGCAGACGCAAGGGCCGTCAAAAGAACTGCAACAGTTAGGAAGCGTCCGATCATTCTGGTTCTCCTCTAGCGGGGATGCGACCGCGGTTGAAACGGTCGCACTGGTGCATTCGGTTGCCGTCAATGATGTGTTACGTGCCCAGGTCGCGTCCGGTTGCAGACCGCACTGACATCAGCCCCATATCTGGCAAATTTGGGCCCTTGTTCTCTGTTCGGACTTACCGCACAATCGCGGCGCATTCGGGAGAAATAATGGTCACGCTGATTGATGCGACGCCAAAGCTAGAGCGGCCGCGCCACCCGGAAAAAGCCGCCAAGCCCGACACGCCGGTGCTGCCGAAGCCGCCATGGCTGCGCGTCAGGGCGCCCGGCTCGGCGGGCTATGCCGCGACGCGCGCAATCGTCAAAGCCCACGGGCTGCACACCGTGTGCGAAGAAGCGGCGTGCCCGAACATCGGCGAGTGCTGGGACAAACGCCACGCCACAATGATGATCATGGGCGCGATTTGCACCCGCGCCTGTGCCTTTTGCCATGTCGCGACCGGAAAGCCGCACGCGCTCGACCTGGACGAGCCGCGGCGCGTTGGCGACGCCGTTGCAAAATTAAACCTCGCCCACGTCGTCATCACGTCGGTCGATCGCGACGATCTCGACGACGGCGGCGCGGTACATTTCGCAGCCACGATCGCGGCCATCCGCGCTTGCGCGCCGCAGACCACCATCGAAGTGCTAACCCCCGACTTCCGCCGCAAGGACGGCGCCTTGGATATCGTCATCGCGGCCAGCCCGGATGTGTTCACCCACAACCTCGAAACAGTAGCGGCGCTCTATCGCGACATCCGCCCCGGCGCCGACTACGGCCATTCGCTCGCCATTCTCGCTCGTGCCAAGACGCTCAACGGAAACGTTTTCACGAAATCCGGCATCATGGTCGGCCTCGGCGAAACCGAGAGCGAAGTCCTGCGCGTTATGGACGATCTGCGCGCTCATGACGTCGATTTTCTGACTATCGGCCAATACTTGCAACCGACGCGCAAGCACGCCGAGGTCAAACGCTTCGTGCCGCCTCAAGAGTTCGATGCGCTGAAAGACATCGCGCTCAAGAAAGGTTTCCTCGTCGTTGCCGCAACGCCGTTGACGCGCTCGAGCTATCACGCAGACGCGCGCTTTGCCGAATTGAAGGCGGCGCGACTGATCGGGCCGAGCCCCTGAGAAGATGCCGAAGTTCACCGCCAACCTCTCAATGCTGTTTACGGAACTGCCATTTCTGGAGCGCTTTAAGGCTGCGGCGGACGCTGGCTTCGGCAGCGTCGAGTTCATGTTTTCTTATGACGTCGCCGCCGCCGAAGTCGCAGCACAGTTGCGGTGGAACCGCTTAGTCCTGGTGCTGTTCAATATGCCGCCTGGAAACTGGGCCGCGGGCGAGCGCGGCATCGCCTGTCTCCCCGGCCGCGTCAACGAATTCCGCGATGGCGTGATGCAGGCGCGGCGCTACGCGAAAGCCATCGGCTGCCCTCGGTTGCATTGTTTGGCGGGGATCGCACCTGAGGGCGCCGACCAGCATGCGCTTCGCGACACCTACGTCGAGAACCTGCGCTTTGCGGCGGACGCGGTGCGGGACGACGGCATGACGCTGCTGATCGAGCCGATCAACACGCGCGATATTCCGGGCTATTTTCTGACCGGCACCAAGCAGGCGCTCAAGGTCATCAAGGACGTGAGCGTGGAAAATCTCAAACTGCAATACGACTGCTATCACATGCACATCATGGAGGGCGACGTGGCGGCGGCTATCGCGCGCAACCTTGACGTGATCGGCCACATCCAGATCGCTGACGCCCCGGGCCGGCACGAGCCGGGCAGCGGCGAGATCGACTATCCGGCGCTGTTCAAACACATCGACGCCATCGGCTACGGCGGCTTCATCGGCTGCGAATACAAGCCGCAATCGACCACGCATGAGAGCCTCGCGTGGTTGCGGGCTTTGCGCAGCAATTGATGGCATCGCCTCAAGGCCGCGCTGGCGCGACCACTTGGAAGTCCCCCTGCGGGGGACGCCTCAAGGCCGCGCTTCCGGCTCGCCGCGCAGGCGCTGGCGCAGCGGGCAAGCTCGAAGAAGAAGAGTCGGAAGCGCCAACATAAAATGGCGGAGGGAGAGGGACCCTAACGCTCATTTTTTAGTCGTTAGATCAATGCGTTGATCAACGACAAAACCTGCATAACCCAATCTATCACCCAAAGCTTGCGACAGTCAGTTGGAAACCTCACTTTCTATGAAATCCTTCTAGCTACCTGCGCCATCGAATAGTGACGTATCTGGGTCGCGCCGCCCATGCGCCCAGGCTTCGACAATCTGTGCTGCAATCATGCTGAAAGTGATGCCGTTGCCGCCGCAACCGAGCACAGCCATACAGTTTTTCAAGCCATCAACTTCTGCGAATATTGGCAAGCCTGTCGCACTCACTGCGAATGCGCCGGCCCATGCGTAGTCAATCTCGAAGTCTCTCCCTGGTAGGAGCACCTTCAATGCCGACAGCAGCCGGGCGGACTTGTTGGGGATGGCGGCGTCACGCCGGACCGCGTCGCTTAAATCCGAGTCTTCGCCGCCCGCGACGATACGGTTGCCGGCGGTCGTGCGGACATAAAGATAGGGATCGGACGCTTCCCAGATGAGGCATCGCGTCGGCCACAACTTTTTGCGATCGACCGGCTTTGTCGCGATTGCCCAAGATGACGTGATGTCGAATTGCCCCTTCGGCAACCCATTGATCGTTTCATAGCCAGTGGCAAAAACCGCCTTTTTGCAATGTATCTCGCCACCCTTGTCCGTCACGAGGTGCACGCCATCGGCGTCGCTTGCGACGGCAATAACTTCGTGATCGGCATAGATGCGGCACCCCTTCTTGCGCGCCACGTCGAGCGCGCCCGCTGACAAACGCGCAGGATCGAGTTCCGCCGCCCCCTGAGATTTGATGGCGCCAGTGCGTTCAATGCCATAAGTGGAAAAAAGCTCGTCAGAACCCATATACTGTGACGGAAGGCCTGCGCGTCGCCGGGCCGCAGCCTCCATTTTGAGTGCGCGCCAGCCAAGTTGGTCACCAGCAAGATATAGGGCATCGCGATCCCGCCAGTCGCAACTGATCTTGTTGGCGACAACCAGAGTTTTGAGATCGGCGACGGCCCTGAACGAGCGCCGGTAAGCACGGGCAGCGCGCTGCGCGCCGATCTTTCCGGCAAGTTCGCGCAATGGCGTATCGAGTTCGAATTGGATCATTGCAGTGCTAGCTGCCGTACTGCCGAGCCCGGGCTTTCTCCGATCGACAACAACGACATCGAAACCTGCCTTTACGAGCGTCAGAGCAATGAGCGCACCACTCACCCCTCCACCGACAACCGCAACGTCGCAGTTCTCCGTAGACAGCTTACGGCGCACGCGAACGGTCGCGCCCGGGCTGTCGCGCCAAAGAGTACGCCCGCCCCGCAGATCCATTTTGTCGGTGAGCATATGAAGCCGGAGCCTGGCAGTTCTACTGTACTAGAGACGTTGTTGACCTCAGAACGCGAAACGCACGGGCACCCTGGTTGTTCCAATCAAATTCCTGAATTGAACCGTTGATATAAAGCGCCGTGATGGCGATATTGAAGGAAAGTATTGATTGAAACTTCGGCTCGACAGTTGAGTTGAGACTTTGCACCCGCGCAACGCGTCGTCGATCATGCCGGTTTTTTTGAAAGATAAAGCGATGCAATCCCGCCGTGGCGACCGAATACTTCGCGTCGTACTTTCTAGCACGAGTCTGATTTTGCCGGCCGTAACGCTGATCCCACTTGGCTCACTGTGGCTATGGGAACATGGCTATCTGCTGCATTGGGCGGCGATAGCGTTCGTTCTTGTTGCAACAGGCATGGGGCTGCAATGGTGGCTACTGCGCGAGCGCATCGTACCAGAACAAACTGCCATTGCTGACGATGCCGCAATTGCTGGTAGGACAGATCGCGAGACTCGTGCTCGGCAGAGGCTCGACACCTACGTGGCATCGTTGACGCCAGATGCTGTCAAGGGTGAGCAGGCTTTGCGAGATCTTGCCGTTTCCACGATCGACCTCGTGGCGCGCGAAATGCATCCTGGAGAAACCAAGCCTCACTGGAATTTTACGGTGCCGGAGGCCTTGCTCGTTGCGGAGCGCGTCGCGGCGCGGCTTCGGCCTGTCGTCATCGACAACATTCCACTCGGCGATCAACTCACAGTACGTCAAGTGCTGCGCATGTACGAATGGCGTGGAGCCGTGGACTGGGCAGAACGCGCCTACGACATTTGGCGCATCGTGCGCCTACTCAACCCAGTGGCTGCGATCACGCACGAAGCGCGTGAGCGTTTAACGAAAAAGCTTTACTCAAGCCTCAAGGACGAATTCACTGTCCGTTTGGCGCAAGGATACGTGAAGGAAGTGGGCTCTGCCGCTATCGACCTCTACAGCGGCCGCCTGCGCGTCGGCCAACACGGGGAGAAAATAACAACGGACGGAGACAGCGTTTTACCCGACACCGAAACGCCACCAGCTGGATTTACTTGGTCACGATTGGGGTCACAAGCCGTCAGCGCCGGCAAGTTTGCAGCTCAGTCGATTCTGCGGCGCAAATAGGCAATCGAATCAGCAAGACCAACTACGCCGCGCTTTTTTCCGGTTCAGCTACTGTGTTTTTATCTATTTTGGGGCCAAGCAGCGTTTGGACTGCCTGGACCGCGGACGCGAATGTCGAGACAACGTCCTCGGTGCTGGACCCTGTGCGGCGAGATTCATTGGCCTCACCTTCCGTTTCGGCCCAATGACAGGAAACAATTGCCGCTCCGCGACAGGCCTTGGCCGCAATGCGAGATGCGTAAGCAATGCGATGGCGTGCCGAGAATGCGCCGACACAGACCACGCGTGGCGAAAACTGGGATGCGCCGCGCCAATCGCCCGGATTTACAACGCGAGCGGAAATACCGCTTTCGTTGAGCAGGTGTGCGAGCACGTGCGCGCCGGCATCGTCGATGGGCGTACGCGCGCCGATGCAAACGACGTCGGGACGCGGCAGCTCGTCGTCACCCTCGCCAATCTCGCTGTCATCACGCTCGGAAAGCAAATCCGCAACTTCAACGACGCTTTCCTTTATTGCAGCAAGCTTGGCTTCGTCGAACCTCTGGCGTTCATAGTCTCGCGCCGCCTGATTCAATGCGCCCCGCACGACTGCATCGTAGTATTCTCCAAGATCCATCTTTTCGAGGTGTTCTTCGGCTTGCGCTACCGCATCCTCGGCGTCGCCAGATAGAATTCTTTGATAGAACTTTTCGGCCGGCGACAGCGGCGGCTCGTCGCCGAGTAAGAAGCTGAACACCGCGAGTGGTTCGAGATGCTTACCGAACGACACGAGCACAAGGGTCAATGGCACCGCGAGGAGCAGTCCGACTGGCCCCCACAACAGCGTCCAAAATGCCGTGGCAATCAGGATTGCGAGCATCGATAATCCGGTGGCGCGCCCCTGAACGATGGGCTCGATAACGTGGCCCATCAGTGGCTCAGTGATCAGGAAAAGTGCGAGCGTCAGTCCGACCATTGTCCAACCCGGGTCAACGGCCGCGGCGAGGAGCACTGGAAACACACCCGCAATAATGCTGCCAATAAACGGCACGAAACGCATGAGGCCGGCGAGCAGCCCCCAAAGGGCCGCACCCGGTACGCCGATGGCCCAAAGTCCGAGGCCGACGACGACGCCGAATGACAGATTGAGGAAGAAAAGTGCGGCTAGGTAACGGCTCAAGCGGCCAGCTGTTTCGTTCAGCGCCGTCGTCGAGCGTTCAACGTCGTCCTTCCCGAGCACGCGTATCAAGCGATCACGCAGGCTTTCGCGCTCTATCAATATGAAGATCAAGAACAGCAAAACAATGCCAGCCGAAGCCAGCGGCGATGCGACGACCTTCAGCGCTGCCACGAGCTGCTGCAGCGGTGTCATCGGCGGCACACGCACCTCGACTGGCACCGGAGTCGATGGCGATGGTTCCGAGTTTGCCCCTGAGGACTGCTTTCCGGCCTGTGGCGAAAGTTTGAGTTCACCCGCGTCCAATGGCGAGGGGGGCACCGGCGATGCAGCGTCGCCGTCGCCGATTTCGTCCTGAAGTTTTTTCAGTGTTTCTCCGGCTCGGTCCATTGATCCAGAGGCTGTGCCAAGTCCACGGATACTGGCTATCTTGTCGCGGAGTGTGCGTTCGTACTTAGGCAAATCCTCGATCAAACTGGCAGTCTGCGTTGCAAGGATTCCAACCGCTCCGGCGATCAAGCCCAGAAACACCACTAGCATAAACGATGCAGCCGCGGTCTTTGGCAATCCGCGCCGTTTCAACCACGCAATTCCGGGGGTCATCGCGAATGCCAGTAGCATTGCGAGCGCAAGTGGGATGAAGAGCGCTTGACCATAAAAGAGCGCAGCAACGGTAAGTGCGGCGATGACGTATGAGTCGGCCTGTGGACCGGTGGCGCGTGCTCGAGCGACCGCCTGTCGTAGCATGTCGCCTCCTACCGGCCGCGGATCTGGCGCGCAGCACCAAGGCCGAATACGAATGCTGAAGCAATGACTTGAAGCGCGCCGAAGTAGTCAACCGCCGCCTCTGTCTCATCCTGCAAAGAATTTGAGGCCTGCACGACGACGCTCGGTTCACTCACGCCGGATTTCGCAGCGACGGCAGCGCGCCGCTTTCGCCAGTCAATGTAAACCGGTACGGCCATCGAAATCAGCGCAAGCGTTGCGCAAACTCCTGCGATCGCAATGGCTGTCGGGACGGCACCGTATAATGGCTCCAATATCCAGAACGCTATCATGAGGCCGAGCACAAAGCTCATTGTCATCAACAATGCGGCAACGGCACCCCATAAAGCACGGCGAGCGAGGCCGTCTACGGCTTCGCCCGCCACTCGGTTCGCGGCGAACTTAAATAGTGAACTGAGCATCAGCCCCTCCGAAGCGCCAAACTAGCGACGTGCTATCACTGCAAACAAAAATCCAAGCCCAGCTGCAATAGCGGCCGACTGGATCGGCTGCTTGCGGATGGTTTCCGAAAGCCTGTCGATTTGTACATTCGCTTCATGCCTTAGGCGATCTGCCGCTTCTGCAACTTGGGGCGGAGTCGCAGCAGCGATTTTGTCGGCGGCATCTTCAGCCTTGCTTTTAAATGTGTCGTAGTTCGTTGCCATTTGATTACTCCCAATTTGAAAGCTAGCGCCGAAGGATGAGGCCGATAAGGAAACCAACACCTGCCGCTATTGCAGCAGCCTGTGTCGGATTGCGGCGGATGGCGGCTTCGAGTTCGTGGACTTTTGCGGCAGCCTGGTCCTGCATTGCGCCAGCCGCCGAACCGAACTGGTCTGTTGCAAGGCTCTGGACGGTCGATGCGAGGTTCGACAATTCCGACTTCAGCCGGTCGATCGAGGCGGTCGGGTCCGTTGGGTCGTGCGGCATGGGTTGCGGCTGGGCCATGGGATGTCCTCATTGCTTTGAGAAAAGCGGATTGTGATCCAACAACACCGATCTGGCCCATTGGTTCCGTAGCCTTTGCGGTGCCTCGGAACAATGCAAGGCAACGGCGCGTTCTACTCGCGCATCTCACTGGAGGATCCAACGATGTTTGCCGCACCCGCGCCACTGCAGAAGCCGCCGTTCAGCGATGACTCAACGGAAATTGAGAAGATTCGCGCTCAAATCGCCGCGCTAGCGGGCGATGTAACGAGGATTGTGGAAGACCGGGCGCGCCAGGCCAAGCGTCTCGCCGAGGATACAACCGTCGCGACACGCGAACAAATTGAAGAATATCCTCTGGCGACCATGGCCGGGGCGTTTGCCGCCGGCGCACTCATTGGCGTTCTACTCACTGAAAAGCGGTCAGAAACCCCGAGGTCAAGGTTCGACTCCGCGCGCGACGAGCTGACTTCCTACGCCAGCGATCTGAAGCGCAGCCTTGCGCGGACGGCACGGGACTATTCCATGTCCGACCGGCTAGAGGGCTTGGCTTCCGCACTCTCCAAGACTGATGCCAAGGAGACGATCATGCCGGTGTTCGATCGCGTCGTTGGTTGGCTCGGTCAAGCAACGGACAGCGCCAAGGCATCCGCCCAAGCTGTTGCTGCAAAGGTGTCAGGGTAGTAGCGCAAGACCTGCCGAAACAAATCAAAAAATACGAAATGAATCTGTCAGATTCTGCCGGTAGTATGGGAATCCACAATGCCGCAACTTAATCTTCGTGATGACACGTCGCTCTACTATGAAGATCATGGCACTGGCAGACCGCTCGTATTCATTCATGGCTGGCCGCTTTCAGGCGCGATGTGGGAGTATCAGATTGTTCCGCTGACCCGTGCGGGGTTCAGATGCGTCACGTTTGATCGCCGCGGGTTCGGCCGTTCGGGAAAACCATACTCGGGTTTTGACTACGACTCGCTCGGGCAGGATCTCTCTGAACTTATCGAGCATCTCAACTTAAAGGATGTAACGCTGATCGGCTTCTCCATGGGTGGCGGCGAAGTGATGGAATATTTGACGAAGCACAACCAAAAGGAGCGCGTAACAAAGGCGATTCTGGTATCTTCAATTGTCCCGTACCTTTTGAAATCAGAGTCCAATTCTGCTGGCGTCGATGCTGCGGTTTTTGAAAAGATGCGCAAGGGCATAGAGACTGACCGCCCTGCATTCTTGACAGATTTCACCGAGAAATTTTTCGGCGTCGGACTTCTATCCTCGCCCGTCAGCAACTCAATGCTCGCTGCATCGTGCGAAGTTGCGATGACGGCTTCGCCTATCGCGACGTTGGCGTGCCTAGAGTCATTCTCCACCGCCGACTACCGCGCCGCGTGTTCCAAGATCACTGTTTCGACCTTGATTATTCACGGTGATCAGGACCAGACCGTCCCGATCGAGCCGACATCGAAGGCTGCGGCAGAACTGATGGACGCGGCGGAACTTGAGATCTACGCCGGTGCGCCTCACGGACTATTCTATACACACCGTGAAGACCTCAATCGCGATATCGCGGCCTTCGCGTCCGAAGGGACGGTCAACCTGACCACACGCAAATAAAGAGTTCGAACTGAAGTTCAGCTCTTGTTCTGATTTTGCGGTGCCGGCTTTTTGCCGTCAGAGTGCAACCTTAAAGTTCAACCTTAGCATGTTGCTCGCCACTAACCTGAGGCTGGGTGCCAGTTACGACGGCCTTGACGGCTTGGAACAGGAATTTGGCGCCATTCAAGCCGCTCTGGTCCCAGTATTCGCCACTCGAGGCTGTCACGCAGATAATGGCAATCGAGGGGTCGTCCTTTCCTCCGGGGTACCAGAGGTTCCAATCTTGCTTCCATAGACGCGCGATGAGGGCGCGGTCGCGCGAGACTGTGGCAACGCCTTCCAGTATTGCGAATTGAAGCCTGCTTTGAAACGTGAGTAGAACGTCGGAGTCATTTTGAATTTCGGCGACCTTGCCAGACTCGATGCTGGTTGAAAAATAGACTGTTCCATCGTCTGAGATTTCGGCAATCGACATCGGGCGGCCATGCGGCCGCTCGCCAGACGACTGGCTCACCAGGATCGCGAACCTGAAATCTTTGACAATATCGTAGAATGCCTTCCGGTAATCGCTTGCTTGCATCATGTACTCGCTCGGGTTGTTGACGGCCGCAGCCACTGGTGATTGGAGCTTGGGCACACGGCCGGCTTGGAAATCATGCAGTTGGCGAGCAATATTGAACGCGCGAACACCCAATGAGTTGCGTCGAACGCGGGTCAAGCCTATTTCACCGTGGCAACAATACTCACTGAGCTGCGGCCGACGCTTGCTCCAGGCCCATTGTAATGTCGATCCGCACGGTCCCGCGTAAACCGTCGATTGGCAACGAAACTGACGTCCCGTTGAGGATCTTACAGGCGGCGTCACCGTTCCTTGCTATGACAATGCCACTCGAAACGCTCTGTGGATTGGCGACGGCAATATGAAACTCAACATCACCGATCGCGTACGTTAGCTCAAACCCCGGCCAGTGACGTGGAATGGCGGGTGAAATGATGAGATTGTCGCCTTCTCGGCGAACACCGAGCAGATAGTCAACGACCGCACGATAGTACCAGCCAGCTGAACCGGTATACCAGGACCACCCGCCGCGGCCCTTATTGGCGCCGACTGAGTAGACGTCAGCGGCGATCACATACGGTTCGATGCGGTAGTGCCGGCTCTGCGCTTCGGATGCGGTATGGTTGATAGGGTTGATGAGCGATAGTATGCGGCCGGCTGAATCACCGTTTCCGAGTTTTGCAAAAGCGATGGCCGCCCACGCCGCCGCGTGCGTGTATTGCCCACCGTTTTCGCGGATGCCGGGGGGATATCCCTTGATATAGCCGGGATCCTGTTCGGACTTGTCAAACGGCGGTGTGAACAACAAGGCAAGCCTGGCCTCGTCGTCTATAAGCTGCGCTGCCATGGCCGCCATGGCTTGCGTGGCGCGTCCTGGATCGCCGGCCTGTGATATCACGCTCCACGATTGCGCGATCGAGTCAATTCTGCATTCTTCGTTTGTAGAGCTCCCAAGCGGCATTCCGTCGTCGAAGAATCCGCGTCGATACCATTGCCCGTCCCAGCCGTCGCGATCGAGTGCGCCTTTGAGCGCTTCGCTGTGCGCTCGCCAAACGTCCGAACGCTGCAAATCGCCTCGCGACTCAGCGATCGGAATGAAGTCGTTCAAACATTGAACTATGAACCAACTGAGCCAGACGCTTTCGCCTGCGCCGCCGATCCCCACGCGATTCATGCCGTCATTCCAGTCGCCGCTGCCGAAAAGCGCTAGCCCGTGTGCACCCGTGTTCAACGAGCGATCAAGAGCGCGCGCGCAATGCTCGTAGAGCGAAGCCGCTTCCCCAGAGTCGATCGGGAGGAAATAGATTTCGTGCTCGTGCGGCTTTAACGCTGGACCATCAATAAAAGGTACGAGCTCATCGAGGATTTCGGCGTCTCCTGACGTTTGCGCGTAATGCGCCGCCACGTAGGGAAGCCAAAGACACGTATCTGCAATCCTCGTTCGAATGCCGTGCCCTGACGGGTGAAGCCACCAATGTTGCACGTCGCCCTCACGGAATTGACGCGCGGCAGCGAGCAGTATGTGTGCACGGGCGATACTGGGCGACGTGGCGGCTAAAGCCATCACATCCTGAAGCTGATCGCGAAAGCCGTATGCGCCGCCAGCTTGGTAAAGACCTGCGCGCGCCCAAATCCGGCTCGAAAGCGATTGGTAGGGCAGCCATCGATTGACCAACAGATCGATTGCGCGATCCGGTGTCTTAATTTGTACCTTGCTGACGACCGCATCCCAAGAGCGCGTGACAGCCTGCAATACGTCCGAAGGATCTGCGTCGGCGTATTTTTCAATCAGGGTCACGGCCTGCTCCCGGCTCACCGCGTCGCCCAGCAAGGCCACGATTTCGCCTTCGCCCAGAACAGGTAGAAGTATATCGGCCTTCAATGCCGCGCATGGATCGAAGCCTGTGCCAGATAAGCCCTGCATAGCGCGGCCAACTGCGAGCGCCGACGGATTGTCCACGTGGCCGCTTTGTCCGATGAAATCCGCGCGATCAGCGGTCCACGCCGTTATGTCTCCGAGAAGCGTGGAAAATGAAACGCGCTCCGGAAAGAAACTGTGCCACGGATTGCGCGCGAAGATTGTTTTCAGACCGTTATCGAACGACGTCGAGATATTTGCGGTTGACTGGCGGCGCGATGTTCCAAGCACCCATTCGACGTAACTGGACACGCTTAGCTTGCGCGGTTTGCCACTGACATTTCGCAGTGTCAGCCGCGAAAATTTCACCGGATCTTCCGGCGAAACGAACTGTTCGAGCACCAACTCAATGCCGCGCGACGCGTGCTCGAAGCGCGTGTATCCCTGTCCGTGCGCAATGATGTATGGCGCCGCGTGATCGCGAATTGGCGAGGCCGTTGGACACCACAATTCGCCTGTTTCCTCGTCGCGCACATAGAAAACCTCGCCGGGCCGATTTATCACCGGATCGTTGCTCCACGGTGTGAGCTGCCGCTCACGGCTGTTGACGCTCCACGTGAAGCCCGCTCCGTCCGCCGCTACCAGGAATCCAAACGACGGATTTGAGATGACGTTTACCCATGGCGCCGGTGTCGTACGCCCCGCCTCTAGAATGATTGCGTATTCGCGGCCATCATTCTGAAATCCGCCGAACCCGTTGAAGCGTTCAAGATCTCTGTGCGATCCCGAACCCTTTGACAGCTCAGGCGGCGCAAATCTGCGCGGCGGCGGTGGCACTTTGGCGGGGAGCGCTAGGCGGGCGAGCTGTTCCGACAGTGTACCCCGGCGTGCAGGCAGAACGGCTCGAGCAACGGATTGCAGCGCCATCCGGCATGCCGGCTGTATCAAGTCGCTGCGAAGCAAAAAGACAGAACCCTTTGTATTGTCCCGGCTCAGCCGGTGGCGGCTAGAGACGGACTGGAACAATGCATCGAGCGCGTGCTGCAAATCTTGCTGATATGAGGCTTCATGCTCATTGAGAACTACAAGATCAATTTCTAGGCCCTTGCGGCGCCAGTATTCGAACGCATGCAGACACTGCCGGACAATGCCAATGTCCGCCACCTCGTCGATTTGAACGAGCACGATCGGTAAATCGCCGGAGATGCCTGCCGACCAAAGTGCACTCGGTCCACCTGCGCCTTGCTGCATTGTCCGTTCGGACGCTCGCAAGATGCGAGTGCTCGACAGCACGGCGGCTGTCAGTTTCTGGAATAGCAACGCCTCTTCGGCATCAATGCCAAGGTGCCTGAGTTCAACGCGGCCGACCGTCCACGCCAATGTGGCGGCGCGCACGAAAGCGGCCTTATCCGCATATTTTTGCACGAGCGGAAGCAGCGCTTCACGAGCGGGCGCGACAACTATCCAAAAGCAAACGCGCGCGGTCGCGCCGGGTGCAATTGTAACGCGCTGGCGGAGTGAGAATATGGCATCGAGGACTGCGCCAGACGTATTCTTCAAGCGCTGGCCGCCGATGACGGCAATCGGTGACGCAAGTGTGCGCCCGCGGCCAATGAAACTCGCGCGGTCCGTATCAAACTCAAGGCTCCCGTCTTCCCCATCACCTGTAACCATCGCCGCCGCCCAGACTGGCTTATCTTCGGGGCCGCGCGGCCGGCGATGTGCTAAAACGGCGCCCAAATCTGCATCATATTCGGTTTCAACAAAGAGTTTTGAAAACGCCGGGTGTGCTGCGTCGCCGTCCGCCGATCCGAGAACCAATTCTTCGTAAGACGTAACATCGATTGTTCGCTTCTTCTTCCCCTTGTTGGTAATCGATATGCGGCGGCACGTGGCGTCATCCTCTGGTGATACGATAATATCGAGCACGCTCTCCAACGAACCATCGGTGCGCATGATCTGGATCCGGTCTTCTGAAAATACGGCGTCGTATGCTGTTGGAATCGCACACACCGGCTGGTATGCAGCCGACCATAGGGTGCCACCCGTCGCATCACGCAGATAAATATATGAACCGGAATTATCGAGTGTTGGGTCCAAACTCGAACGCGTAACTGCCTGCCCGTCCCACATCGTCATGCCCGATCCCGCCGATGTTACCAAAACACTCAAGCGGCCGTTGCCGATGATATGGGTTTCTGATGTGGGGGCATTGACGATTCCGATGCGACGTGTGGCGGCGAGCTTGGGTTCATCCTCTTGACCACTGGACTTCATCAGGGTTGCGCGCTCTGCGAACTTCGGAACCAACCGCGGCGCGCGCTCCTGCAATAAAAGTTCAGCCGCCTGCACAAAAGGCGATTGATGAAAATGTTTAGCAATTGCGTTGTCAAACAACGAATTGGCGATCGCGACGATCGTCATGCCTTGATGGTGCGACATGTACGCCTTGATGATCTCGTATGAGTGCGGCGCAGGCACGCGGCTCTTGGTAAAATCGATGGCTTCATAGAAGCCGTACGTCCCCCGGCCACCCAGGGCGGCAAGCGCCTCAAAGTTCTTGGCTGCCTCGTTGGGTTCAAGCATCGCCGCCAGACCGGTGGCGTAAGGCGCGATCACATGGCTCTCGTCCAAGCCACGTTTTAAGCCCAGTTGCGGCAATCCAAAACCGGAATACTGATACGTAAATTCGAGATCACGAGCATTGTAGGCAGATTCCGACATGCCCCAGGGTGTGCCATTACGTTTTCCGAACCGGATTTGCTCGTGAACCGCATTCCGGTTCGAAGTGCCGATCATGCTCTCTCGGGGTGTCAACGTGACGAGCTCTGGCATTAAGTATTCGAACATCGAACCCGACCAGGAACTGAGTACGGTCGATGAGTCCAAAGGTAACATCGTACGCCCTAAACGAAACCAGTGCCGCGCAGGAAGATCACCTTTTGCAATGGCGATGAAACTGGCGAGACGGGCCTCCGACGCCAAGAGGTCGTAGCAGCTTTCATCCAAGACCGCGTCATCGACTGCATAGCCAATGGAGAGTAGTTCACGTTCTTCATTGATGAGAAATCCGAACTCCATCGCGTTGGAGATATACTGTGCAGCATCAGCAATCGCCGTCAGCCGCCGATTGAGTACTTTAATATCTTCGGGCATAAGAGCTGATTGGTGGCGGTGCAGCTTAGCCATCCGTTCAAGTGCGTTGATGTTTCGCATCAATAGGGGATAGCTGGCATCATTCTCAAATCGCTTGCGTAGCGCATCTGCAATTCGCTCAACTTCTTTCCATTCGAGTTCGGAAACAGTCTTCCCCGTTGATCCGCTGCCACGGCTGTCTAGTATCACTTCGATCTGGCCAATCGCCGATGCAATCTCTCCGTCGTCCGATGTCTTGATGGCGGCCAAGGCAGCCAAACAATCGCGGATACCGTCAGTTGGCGCAGTGGTCATGTCCGCGTGTGCGGTCCAACTTCGGCAGGCGTTGGCGACGGCCTGCAAGTGACCCGCTAAATTCCCGCTATCCACGGTCGATACATAACGCGGATGCAGAATCTCCAGCGTTTCCGTATTATACCAATTGTAGAAATGCCCTTTGTAGCGCTCAAGACGGCCTAGCGTGCGAAGCGTCTTCTCGAGGCGCTCCGCTGCATCAAAAGTCGAAATCCAGCCAAACTTTTGCGCCGACACCGTTGATAACAAATACAGCCCGATGTTTGTCGGCGACGTCCGGCGCGCAACGACGGGACGCGGTTCTTCTTGGAAATTGTCGGGGGGGAGGTAGTTGTCAGCTTCCGTGACAAACTTTTCAAAGTAGTGCCACGTGCGCCAACCGGTCAGACGCAACTTCGTCCGGCTGGAGAGAGTGATTTCCGCCCGTTTTTTGACCGCTGGCGCAAAGCTCACCCAGTGCGCAATGGCAGGTGCCGTAAACCAAATCACGATAAACGGTACTGCGATTGCGGCGCCAGTGCCACCAATCAAAAGAACGATCGCTGCTGCTATCACTGCCGCAACAATGCCGCCGAACATCCGGCCGTAGTAAGCGCCAACTGTCGCTGCAGCCAGTGACTTTGCCTGTGCCGCCGTCGTCCATTCCAGGAGGTTTTTGCGGCTGACGATTAGTCTGTAGAGCGTTCGAAGGATCGCATCCATCATCGCGTAAGCGCGATCTGCCAAAACGACCAACTCGAATGACGATTGAAGAACTGCCAATCGTGCATCGGCGCCAAGTCCGGCAAAGTGACTTCGCAGGGTTGTATCGGGACTGTGCACGACAATGTTCGCAGCGATTGCTAGGAACGTCGGCAAGACGATCGAAAGGACAATGAACAGTGTCCAGGTGACCGCTGCCTGTATCGGCAAAAGCCAGCCCAAGACGAAAGCGGCAAACGTGAAAATATGCGATAGTGACCGGCGTATGTTGTCTGAAAGCTTCCAGCGGGCGAGTGCGCTCAGTGTGTCGCGGGTGTTGTCAGGCGCCGATTTGCGCAACCGGCTCGTGCCGGTGGCGATCCACGGCAACAGCTGCCAGTCGCCGCGCACCCACCGATGGTCTCGCGATCGCGAAACATCATACCGGCTGGGATACTCTTCAATGACTTCGATATCGGTGGCCAGCCCTGCCCGAACATACAGGCCCTCCAGCAGGTCATGGCTCAGAACTGTGTTGTCAGGAAACCTGCCTGCTGTCGCAGCTTCGAAAGCATCAATGTCATAGATCCCCTTGCCGGTGAATGAGCCCTCGCCGAACAGATCTTGATAGACATCTGACACCGCGCCAGCGTAGGGGTCGATGCCGCCGCCAGACGAGAATAGTTTTTGAAAAAGTGACGCATCTTGCTCCGTTGGAAAACTCGGCGTGACGCGCGGTTGTAGAATTCCATATCCATCGACCACGCGTTGATGCGCCGTCGACAAGACGGGCGAATTCAAAGGGTGCAGCATTTTGCCGATCATGCGGCGCGCCGCATCGCGCGGCAGGCGCGTGTCCGAATCGAGCGTGATCACGTACTTGATTCTGTCAGGCGCGCTTACTAAACCCGCATCATCGCCTGTAAACGTTTTGTTTGACCCGCCACGCAGCAGTCTATTCAACTCATGAAGCTTTCCGCGCTTGCGCTCCCAGCCCATCCATCTGCCTTCAGCAGGATTCCAGCGTCGCGACCTATGGAAAATATAGAAGCGCGCATTCTCTTGCGGTGCGGAAGGATAGAGCAGATTTAGCCGAGCTATCGCGAACAGGGCGTGATCGAGGAGTACCCGATCGTTCTCGGAGCACTCCACTGTTGAATCCGGCCAATCTGTAACGAGGGCGTAGAAAACGTTGTGATCATGTGTTGCGAGATGATGCGTTTCCAGCCGGCCGGTCAGTTCGTCAATCCCCGCTATCGTCGAAATGAGAGTTGGCACAACGACGAGCGTCCGGGCCTCGTTGGGGACGCCATCGCGCAACTCCATTCCTGGAATAATCTTCGGCTTCACCTCGTGCGTAATGGCTTGATTGACAATGCCACTTGCCAAACCCGTGGCGGGCAGGAATCCCGCAATTGCGAGCGCCCAAAGTAAGGGCCCAGAGATGCCCTGCCCAATCAACGCAAGAAGCGGAACAGCGAGCATGATGACCGTCAGCATCAAAATGCTACCAGTATACCCCGCCAGGCCGCCTTTCTGAGCAACAAGGGCTGGTCCATCGCGCCACTGATATTGAGCTTTGACGAGTTTGCGGAATTTGCGTTGTCCGCGTCCAATGAGATAGAACCCAGGATCGCTTTGCTTGGAAATCCCTGATGTTTGTCGGGCAAGCACCAGCGACCGCTCGGCGATCTCGATTTCGTTGAGCGGCGATCGCCTGGACAACTGTTCGATCGCGTCGCGATAGGCGTTTCGCGTTGCAAAGTCCATATTGCTATACGAGGCGCTCTGACTGAAAACGTGATCGACGATGCTCAGTTCTTCGAAAATTTTGGCCCAATTGACGTCAGGCATGACGCGCAAACTGTGAATGATGTTGCGGACCGTGCTGTTCGTTGCCCCAATGCTGCGATGCTCGCGGCGTACGACCTCCTCGGGGGTCAAATTGAGTTTGGACAATCGAGCCTGCAACCAATCGTGAGCGGCTGCCGTCGCATCGGCGACTTCCGATAGCCGGAAAATAAGCTCCGAGAAGAAGGACTGTTTCAACTGCCCCGACTCGTCGAGGGCCGTGACTGACAGCAATTCCGCAGCGGCGGAAGCAGGATCTAGTGAAATTTTCTGCGCCAGTGCTTCTGCCGCCTTGCGCTGCTCACGGCTGCTCACCACGCGACGGGCAGCACGGCGCAAATTTTCGACCAAAACAAGTTGTGTCATCTGCGGCAATGCCCACAACTCACCAATGGTGAGCGGCGTCACGCCTTGATACGCCGTAACAAATGCTTTGAAGAGTTCTTGATCGAACCTGCTATCGGTGTGTGCGACGAATGCCCACGCAACGCCGAGAATGCGCGGGTAGCCCTCGAAACTGCCATCTTTTAGCAGCGGAAGCTGTTGCGCGAACGCAGGTGGCAAGTTCTTCCGGATTGCCCGGATCTGACCTTCAATGACATGCGAGTTGTTAACCAGCCATTCTGCTGCCGGCGTCACGGATTGCCCCGCTGCCACCGCGCTGATAATAGTTCTGTGCGCCTCAAGCAGAACTTTCTCATTTTCAGCAAGCCGGGACGACAGGTTTTTCGCAATCTTCGGACTCACCTGCGTTGATTGGGCTTTCGCCAAGCTGATGGCGTGCTGTTCGAACCTTTCGCGACCAAAAGCCTCCTCCAATATGGAGTTTTCAGAATCCCACGGAGCGACGGTAAGCGGCCTTACACTCATTCGCCAAGATTTGACAAATCGTGCAGCTTCGCTTGGAATTTTCAAGATAGACGTGCCCCCTTATCGATTTCAAACACGCTAAACGCACAACTGAAATATTGGTTGCACGACGACTGAAAATAATTTCTGCGGGGGGTGGAGTGCCGTTGGTAGAATCCGTTGGGAACTTAATGTTAGTTCATGCGTTTTTCGGAACACTCTAAAATTCATTCTCCGAGGCTTGTCATGGGTAAGCTCACGCACTGGGCCGTCGTTTTCTCTGCATTGGCTATGCTCTATGCGATTCTTGGATTCGGTGGGGTTGCTGGTCCTGGTGCCGTGGTTGCCAAAGTTCTCTGCGTGCTGTCACTTTTTGCGGCCATCATAGCATTAGCAGGCGGTTGGCTGCGCCAGAACCTTTGACCAAAAACGCAATCCGAACGCACGCCAGCTCTAGTCGGACCATGGTTATGCGTTGTCGGACATTCGCCCCAGGATTGCAGAGCGGAGCAATAAATCTATCCGCGCCACTGCCAGCAGCTCGCGAAGCGCCCACCTCGTCCTGTTGGTCATCATCCAATTCTGGGCTAGCCTGTGTATGACGGTCCACGCACCCAAACGTCCAGGTGCTTAGCTTAGAAAGCCGGGAACACGCGAATATGAGTTTTGCGCGAAGGCGGGTTCTCACAGTTGGTGGTGCGCTGATCGACACGATCGCACTGATCGACAGCGATCACATCGAACGCATGAGCATGAATAACGCTGACACGGCGTATCTGCTGCTGCAGGAGGGGCGAAAGACCGAAGCGGAACTGATCTCGACCCATCCTGGTGGCGGCGCGGTCAATGCCGCCGTAGCGTTCTCGCGTCTCGGCTTTGAGGTTGCTTCCCTGGTAAAAATTGGGCGCGACGCACGTGGCGAAGCGATTGAAGCAGCGCTTGCTCATGAAAAAATTTCCAAGAACTTTATAGTTCGCACCGAGGAGGCGGCGACCGGAGCATCTGTCCTCGTCTCATCACACGAACGCAATGCCGCAATCTTCACGTTCCGCGGCGCCAACAGTTTTCTGGTCGAAAGCGATATCGCGCCCGCCTGCTTCGCAACCGACATCGTGTACATCGCTGGCCTCAGCAATCAATCAGCGGATGTGTTCCCGTATATCGTCAGCAGCGCATCGCTTCGTAGCGCTTTCATCACGGCAAACCCGGGTATCCGGCAACTCACTGCGCGAGGAGAAGAATTTCAAAAAGCGCTCCCGAAGCTCGGGCTGCTATCGATGAACAAGCAAGAAGCCTCTTCATTTGTTCCTCGACTGTCGGCGTGGCAACAGCGAACGCCAAAACGAGTCTTTCCTGCTGATGCGCCAGATCTCATCCGTCGTGGGTTGTCTGCCAGCGGATTCGATATGGGGTTTGGGCATTTTGTCGAAGCCCTCCTCAGTCTAGGTGTCCCGTGCATTTTGGTGACTGACGGGCTCCAAGGCGCTTATGCGGCTGACAGCTCAGAAATCGTCTATTGCCCGGCACTGCCGGTTGAAGTTGTCGGCACCGCCGGCGCCGGCGACGCCTTCACGGCAACTTTCACTGCGTTCTATGCGAACGGGGCGTCGCTAGGTGACTCTATGCAATACGCTGCAACCAACGCCAGTTCCGTTGTTCAGTTCGCCGATACACAATCAGGGCTTCTGTCGCGCGACGCTCTAGAAGCGCAAAATAGAGTCAAAGCCCCACTTATGACGCTGCAAACGTGGAAATTGCACTGACGGCCAATTTGGTTGGCGCAAGCATCAATCTCTCACAAGAAAAAAGCGTGCGGCCGGAGGGACTTTTATCCCTCGGCAGCACGCAACTGATCGCCGGCCCATTGACCAGGCCAAAATTGCAGTCATTCGGCCAGCCGGCATGCTCTACTTGCTTGGCGTCCGGTCCGATGTTCCGCCTGGTGTTTTGCCAGCATCTGTTCCGGCAGCTCCAGTGCTCGTGGCGCCCGGAGCTTTGTCAGAAGCGCCAGCCGGCGTCCGATCTGATGTCGCGGTCGAACCTGGATCGGTTACGCCCGCATCAGCTGTGCGAACGTTGCCTTGGTCGCATGCTGCCATCCACTCCGCGGACGACAACATCTTGTCGCTGTTGGTGTCGGCCTTCTTGAAATCGGCAACATACGGCGCCGCTTTATCCATTGCGAGATCGCCTGATGTTGAGCCAAGGGCCTTCATCCACAACGTCGAGCACTGGTCCTTCGTCATCTTGAGATCTGCAGGCGCGTTTGCTGCTGCAACGCCAGACATTAGTGAAGCAGTGCCGAACACAATAGCGGCACCAATTAGACTTGCCTTAGACATGGTTTCCTCCATTTGCGCGCGATCTACGGCTGCACGCTGAATGCGGAACGCTGAATAGTAGAATTCGTTCCAAACTGAACACTTTCGCTCGCGCGACAACGAGGCACGCAGCGTTTCTTTAATTGCAGGAACCATCGGTCACTCATCACGTTGAACACCCAGTAGAAGTTCAACAGGAGCTAAGTAATGAAACGTTTGTTATGGTCGGGCATCGTTGCTGCCGTTGCAGCGCTAACGATGGCAAGTTCAGCGAATGCCGTGCCGTCGGTTGGTGGCGCGAAAGAACATGTGCAGGATGCTAGCTCGGCGAGCAGTGTCGAACGCGTTCACTATCGCAAGTGGCGCCACTCACATCGCAACCAGCGCTATGGTCGCAACCGGGCCTATGGTCACAGATTGTACGGCTACAACCGCAGCCCAGGCATCTATCTGAACTTTGGCAACTCGCGCCGCTCTGACAATTGGGATGATCGCAGGTATCGGAACTACGATCGTAGCTACTGGTAACCGAGCTGGTACATTCATTGTCGGCAGTCACGCCTAGAGGGGAGGTCCGTCGTCAATTGGCGACCGGGCCTCTTTCTCGTTTGCGGGGCGATTGCCGGTCAAAATGATAAATGGCGGAGGGAGAGGGATTCGAACCCGCATTCTTTTTGGCGCGCCGTCGCGCGCGGGAACCGGGGGTTCGCATTCCCTCTGGTATTGGTCCCGTTCTGAGACATTGGCGGAGGGAGAGGGATTCGAACCCCCGGTGGACTTGCGCCCACGCTAGTTTTCAAGACTAGAGCCATCAACCACTCGGCCATCCCTCCGGTCTTTGGCAGATCGCGTCAACGGCAGACATGCTGCCGCAACCCAAGCCCGCGCCGCCGGAAGCCGTGTCCTATACGCTTCGCGGCCCAGCCTCAAGACCGGGGCGGGCAGGCGCGTTCTGTCCCGGTCCTCTAGCGATCTTAACGCCGCGCTAAGCCTACTTTGCCATGGTTCAGGCAAGCTTCGGCCACCCTCCCGCGCTAGGGAGATGCCAAGGGGCGGGTTGCGTTGCTTTTGCGGGTTCTTGAGTGATGTCCAGGGGGTCGTACCGCCAGCACGCGCGCCAATTGGCGATCGCGTCGAGCGTTGCGGCGCTGACAGCAGCTTGCTCGCAAACCGGCAATCCTCCGTCCCGCTCCGTCGCCGTCACGGGAGACGGCACGCGCGCGACACTCTCGCGGCCAATTTTTTCCGAAAGCGAATATGGGCCGTCGAGTGCCCGCGTCACCGGCCTCTCCGGCCCGGTCCGAAAGGGCGGCGGAACATATAAGCTCGGCAGCCCTTATAGAATTGCGGGGCGCTGGTACGTGCCGCGCGAAGAACCGGGCTACGACCGCCAGGGCCGCGGCTCGTGGTACGGCGACGATTTTCACGGCCGCAAGACATCCAACGGCGAAATTTTCGACATGCGGGCGTTGACCGCCGCGCATCCGACGCTGCCGCTGCCGAGTTATGCCTATGTCACCAATCTCGCCAACGGACGCACCATTCTCGTCCGCGTCAACGATCGCGGCCCTTACGCCAACGATCGCATCATCGACATGTCGCACGCCTCGGCGCGAGCGCTCGGTTACGAAGGTGCAGGAACAGCCAACGTGCGCGTGCGCTATGCCGGACGCGCGCCCTTGAATGGCGATGACCGGCGAGAGCGCCAGTTCTTCGCCGAACAGCGCTGGAACCGCGGCGGCACCATGCCCGTGGTGACGGCGACACGGCCGCCAGATGCGCCGGTCTCAATTCCGGAACCGTTTCCCGCCGGAACGCCGGGCCGGTGGTCGGCGGCGGGTTATCGGTCGGCATTGGCTGGTAAAGACCCACCCGCGCCGCCGCAGAAATATGCCGGCCGGTACGGTGCCGGCGCCTATCAGCCGACATCGAGCACCGAAAGCCTGCCGCGGCCGTACCAGCCGCCATACCGGCCGAGTACAAATTCGGCGGGACGGGCTTATGTACAAGTTGGCGTCTTCCGCGACCGCAACAATGCCGAACGGCTGCGCCGCGATCTGGCAACGCTCGGGCCGATCGAAGTCGCGCCGCTGACCAATGGTGCGGGCGGCGAACACTACCGTGTGCGCCTTGGGCCGATGACGGCGTCTGCGGCTGGCGAAACCTTGGGGCAGATCACGGCACGCGGCATCAGCGGCGGTACTGTTGTGACCGAGTAAACGACACTACCTGAACGGCGTTGACCTCGAGGGGCGCGCCGCCGATAGTCCCGGCCGATTGACGTGAAGCTCGTGATTTTCGTCTTCGCACACCCGGATCGCATGACCGAATTTTTCAAAACCGTTTCAATAGCCATCGTTGTCCTCGCCGCGGCCTGTCTAATGTTGCCAGTGGCAGCGGACCTTGCGGTCGCGGGTGGCGACAGCTCGGCCTTTACGTCGAAAGCGCCGCGCGCCGTGCTCATGGATGCCGGTACCGGCGCGATCCTGTTCCAGCAAAAAGGCGACGAGCTGGCGCCCCCTGCCAGCATGAGCAAGCTGATGACGCTGGCAGTGCTGTTCAAAGCTATCAAGTCCGGTCAGATCAAACCGTCGGACGAGTTCGTCATGAGCGTCAACGCCTGGCGCAAGGGCGGCGCCCCGTCGGGCACATCGGCGATGATGGTGCCCGTCAACACCAAGTCCCGCGTCGATGAATTGATCCAGGGCATCGCCGTGCAATCTGGCAACGACGCATGCATCGCCATTGCCGAAGGCATGAGCGGCAGTGAAGCCGCCTTCGCCAAGGTCATGACGGAGGAAGCGCGGCGCATTGGTTTGACCACATCGACGTTCGTCAACGCGACCGGGCTTTACGCACCGAACCACCTGATGACGGCGCGCGAACTCGCCATCCTGGCGCGGCATCTGATCGTCGAATACCCGGAGCAATATGCGGTTTTCGGCCAGAAGGAGTTTCTCTACCGCAAGCACAAATTCTATAATCGCAATCCGCTGCTGTTCCTCAGCATCGGCGCCGACGGCCTGAAGACCGGACACATCCAGGAAGCAGGATTCGGCCTTGTGGCGTCTGCCGTTCAGGAGGGCAAGCGCTTGATTGTCGTCGTCGCCGGATTGGAGACCGCCGATAAACGCAAAGACGAAGCCGTCAAACTGCTCGAATGGGGCTTCAAGTCGTTCAGCCAGGTCAAGATCTTCGATGATGGCGAGATCGTCGGCCAGGCGCGCGTGTGGGGCGGCAGCAGCATGTACGTGCCACTCGCCGGCAAGGGCGACGTGACGATCCAGTTGCCGAAATATCCGGCCAACCAGCGCCTGTCCGCCGAGATCGTGTACAAAGCGCCGCTGAAACCGCCGGTCAAAAAGGGCGATGCTGTCGCGCTTTTGCGCGTTACCAGCACATCGAGCGCCATGACGGAAATCCCGCTCTATGCCACAGAGGACATCGCGCAGGGCGGCATTGTGCGTCAGGGGTTCGATTCCCTCGTGCTTATGGCGCTCCGCCGCTTGGCGCTCTAAACTGTCTCGCCAGAGGGACAGGTGAAACGCATGACGCGCGGAAAATTCATAACATTCGAAGGCGGCGAAGGTGCCGGAAAGTCGACGCAAGCCAAGCGGCTTGCCGAGCGTCTTGAGAGTCTCGGAATCGCCGTTGTCGTGACGCGTGAGCCGGGCGGCACGCCGCTTGGCGAAGATATTCGCACACTCATCCTGAAGGACCGTCCGCAGGACCCGGCAACAGAGCTATTGCTGTTCGCCGCCGCCCGCGCCGAGCACATGACGGGCGTCATCCGTCCGGCGCTCGACGAAGGCACCTGGGTCATCTCGGACCGCTTCATCGATTCAACGCGCGTCTATCAGGGCAAGCTGTACAACGTCGACCCGGAACTGATCCGGCTGATTGAGAAGTATACCGTCGCGCCCGATTTTCCCGACCTGACGCTGATCCTCGATCTGCCGCCGGAAGCCGGTCTCGAGCGCGCCGCGAGCCGGGGCACGCTGTCGCGCTATGACGCCGAGCGGATCGAGACGCACGAGACGCTCCGGCAAGGTTTTCTCGAAATCGCGACCGCAGAGCCCGGCCGCTGCATTTTGATCGACGGCCATCTGCCGCTTGCGAGCGTTGGCACGGCTGTATGGCAGGCCGTCAACGAACGGCTGCTGGCCGAGGTGCAATGATGGCGCGCGCGCCGCTGGCCGCCGAAATAGAGACGCTGCCCGAGGCAGACCGGCTGGAAGGTTTTCCGCATCCGCGCGAGACGAATGTCTTGTTCGGGCACGGTGACGCCGAACGGACGCTGGCGGCAGCACTGAGCTCCGGCGCCATGCATCATGCTTGGCTTGTCACCGGCGCGGAGGGCATCGGCAAGGCGACACTCGGCTACCGCCTTGCGCGCTTCGCTCTTGCACGAACCGATGAGCGCGACATGTTCGGCGACACGCTGGACGTCGCGCACGATTCGCCAGCCGCGCGTCAGGTCCGGGCGCAGTCGCATCCGGGACTGATGGTGATCCGCCGCGGCTACGATCAGAAAGCCAAGCGCTTCAGCACGGCGATCACAGTCGACGATGTGCGGCGGTTGCGCTCATTCTTGTCACTCAGCGCCGAGCAGGGCGGTTGGCGCATTGTCATCGTCGATACGGCGGATGAGATGAACCTCAACGCCGCCAACGCACTTTTGAAATCGCTTGAAGAGCCGCCAGCGCGCACCGTGTTCCTCATTCTGTCATCGGCGCCCGGACGATTGCTGCCGACGATCCGGTCGCGCTGCCGGGTATTGGCGTTATCGCCGCTCGCGCCAAGCGATTTGCAGCGGGCCGTAACGGCGGCTCTCGAAGCGGCTGGCAAAGCCGCGCAATCACCTGAGGACTTCGACGCACTCATTCCGCTTGGCGGCGGCAGCGTGCGCCGCATGTTGGCGCTGATGCAGGGCGGCGGACTGGTCCTGCAAGCCAAGATCGACAAGGTGTTTGCCGGTCTGCCAGGCCTTGATGGCCGCGCCGCCCATGCGCTGGCTGACGACCTTGCCCCCGCGGCAAAAGAGCAGAAGTTCGAACTCTTTTTCGATCTGTTTGCGGCAACACTGTCGCGCTTGGTGCGCACTGAGGCGACGGGCGAGGGGACGCCAAGCGATGTTGCGCTCGCGGCCCGCGTCATCGGCCCGGCGCGGCTTGCCACCTTCGCAGAGCTGTGGGAAACACTGGCCCGCGACAAGGCCGACGCCGACGCTCTCAATCTCGATCGCAAAGCGCTCATTTTGGCGGCGTTGACGCGGCTCGATGCAGCGAGCCGGTCGTAGCGCCGCCGATAGTGTCATTAAGGACGTCCACTTACGTGTCAGAGAATTTTTATATCACGACGGCGATTTCGTACCCCAATGGCGCGCCCCACATCGGCCACGCCTACGAGGCGATTGCGACGGATGCCATCGCCCGCTTCGAACGCCTCGACGGTAAGCAGGTCTTCTTCCTGACCGGCACCGACGAACACGGTCTCAAGATGAAGCAGACGGCTGACAAGGATGGCGTCACGCCGCGTGCGCTCGCCGATAAGAACGCCGCCCGCTTTGTCGAGATGGCAGCTGCGCTCGGCCTCTCCAACGACGATTTCATTCGCACAACCGAGCGGCGCCATTATGAGGCCTGCGCCGAGCTTTGGCGCCGGATGGAAAAAGCCGGCGACATTTTCCGCAAGAACTATGGTGGCTGGTATTCGGTCCGCGATGAGACCTACTACAAAGAGAGCGAAACCGAACTCCGCGACGGCCGGCGCTTCGCGACGCCGACCGGAACGGAGGTCGAGTGGACGGAAGAGGAAACATATTTCTTCCGGCTCTCCGCCTACCAGGACAAGCTGCTGGCGCACTATTATGCAAATCCCGATTTCGTGCTGCCGCCGGAGCGGCGCAACGAGGTCGTGAGTTTCGTCAAAATGGGCCTTGAAGATCTCTCGATCTCACGCTCGACGCTCGACTGGGGCATCCCGGTTCCAGGTGCGCCCGGGCACGTCATGTACGTCTGGATCGACGCGCTCGCCAACTACATCACGGCGACGGGACTCTTAAACGGAGGCGGGCCGCGCGCTGAATTTTGGCCGGCTGATGTTCACGTCATCGGCAAGGATATCGTGCGCTTTCACGCCATCTATTGGCCAGCGTTCCTGATGAGCGCGGGCCTGCCGCTTCCGAAGCGCGTGTTTGGTCACGGCTTCGTCCTGAGCAAGGGCGAGAAGATGTCGAAGTCGGTCGGCAACGTTGTCGATCCGTTCGATCTGGTCCAAGCGTATGGTCGAGAGTCCGTGCGTTATTTCTTCTTGCGCGAAGTCGCGTTCGGTCAGGACGGCAGTTACAGTCCCGAAGCCATCGCCAACCGCATCAACGCCGATCTGGCCAACAACCTCGGCAATCTGGCGCAACGGTCGTTGTCGATGATCTACAAGAACTGCGACGGCAAGATTCCAGCCCCCGCCACGTTTTCGGACGCGGACAACGCCATCCTGACCGCGCTCGACGGGCTCTACGCCCAGGCGCGCGCCGACATGAACCGGCAGGCGATCACGAAATACCTCGATGCCGTCTGGCGCGTCATCTCCGAGGTCAATCAGTATTTCGCGGCCGAAGAGCCGTGGGCGAAAAAGAAGACCGATCCAAAGCGCATGGAGACGATCCTTTACGTGACAGCCGAATGCGTTCGCCAATTCGCGATCCTCGCCCAGCCTGTGATGCCGGAGAGCTGCGGCAAGCTGCTCGACATCTTGGCGGTACCGGCGACGGCGCGATCGTTCGCGGCGCTTGGCAAAACGGGCCGTCTCGCGCCCGGAACCGCGATCACCGAACCGCAGGGCGTGTTCCCGCGCTACGTCGATCCGGGCGAGGCCGACGCGCAACCTGCCAAGACTGACGGCGGGCCAAAAGGCAAGAAGGCCTGATGCTGATCGACCACCACTGTCATCTTGATTTTCCGCAGTTTGCTCGCGAACTCGATGCAATTCTGGCGCGCGCGCAGGCGGCGGGGGTCGAGAAATGCGTGACGATTTCAACGCGCATCCGGCAGTTCGACAAAGTCCTCGCCGTCGCTGGGCGGTTCGACAACGTCTATTGCTCGGTCGGCACGCACCCGCACAATGCTCACGAGGAGCTCGATATCCTTGCCGCTGAAATCGTGCGGTTGTCGAAGCATCCTAAAGTCGTCGCCATCGGCGAAGCCGGGCTCGACTACTACTATCGGCACTCGACACCGCAAGCGCAGGCCGAAGGCTTCCGCAATCACATTCAGGCTGCCCGCGAAACCGGCCTGCCGCTCGAAATTCACACCCGCGATGCCGACGCCGACACATTAGCAATTCTTCAAGACGAGCACGCTAAGGGCGCCTTCCCCGCCATCCTGCATTGCTTCACGGGCGGACGCGATCTCGCGCTGCGTGCCGTCGATCTCGGGCTTTACGTGTCTTTCTCAGGCGTCATTTCGTTCAAGAAATCCGAGGCGTTGCGCGAGATCGCGTGCGAGGTACCGCTTGATCGCGTTCTCGTCGAAACCGACGCTCCGTTTCTCGCGCCCGATCCGTATCGCGGGAGAACCAACGAGCCGGCGTACATTGTGCACACAGCGGCAGCCCTTGCGGCGGCGAAGGGCGTAACGCTCGCCGAAATCTCGGCCGCCACGACAGACAATTTCTACCGGTTATTCCAGAAAGTCCCGCGGCGCGCCGATCAGGGTGCGCCCGCCGCATGAGCTACCGCTTTACAATTCTCGGCTGCGGCTCATCGGGCGGCGTGCCGCGCATCGGCATGACCTGGGGCGCCTGCGATCCGAGCAATCCAAAAAACCGCCGCCGCCGCTGCTCGGCGCTTGTCGAGCGCATCGGTCAAGGCGGCCAGACCGCGGTGCTGATAGATACCTCGCCGGATTTGCGCGAGCAGATCCTATCGACGCGGCTGATGGCGCTCGATGGCGTGCTCTACACCCATGATCACGCCGATCATACCCATGGCATCGACGACCTGCGCATGGTCGCGTTCGCGATGAAAAAGCGCATTGACGTGTACTTTGACGCCGCCACTGGAAAAAGCCTGCGCGAACGTTTCGCCTACTGCTTTAAGACGCCGGAGGGCTCGAACTACCGGCCCATTCTCAACGGTTTCGAAATCGACGGTGTATCGCCCGTGTCGATCCCGGGCGGGGGAGGCGCGATCACTGCAATCCCCATTCCGCAGAGCCACGGTGATATCCCGTCGCTCGGCTATCGCTTTTCGAACCTCGCCTACTCGCCCGACATCAGCGATATTCCGGCGTCGTCGATCCCGCTGCTTCAGGGCCTTGACGTCTGGGTCGTCGATGCGTTGCGCTACACGCCGCACGAGAGTCATTTTTCGGTCAAGCAGGCGATTGCCTGGGTCGAACGCCTGAAGCCTAAGCGCACGATCCTGACCCACATGACCAGCGAACTCGATTACGAGACGCTGGCCCGCGAACTGCCCCAGGGCATTGAGCCCGCGTATGACGGGATGACGGTTGCGTTCACCTGAGCGCGTTATCCAGCCGGTTTGGCCGCTCCTGCGAGCCGCTGGTACAACATGATCGTGTAGAACATGATGAACATGTGGAAGAACGTTTCTGTGGCTTCGCTCGGCTTGATGAGAATGTCAGCAAAGAAGGGTTGATGTTCAAGGCGATCAAGGGCCTTGAAGGCGACAGACACGAGCGACACTGGAACAATCGCCAGGGAGGGTGTCAAGACGTCGAGGATCGGCAAGTTCAAGTGCTGGCGCAAACCCGTGAAAACTGGCAGCACCAATCCGCCAATAACAATCGCGATCTCCAGTAAAGTCTGCGGCAGTTGATTGAAAACATACGACGTGTTGTGAAGGTTGGTCTCCTTCTGACGGTTGATGCCCGACCAGAACTCCGGCGTGTTCCAGTAAAAGAACCACTGGCCCCAGCTCATTTCTTCGCCCGCGATATAGAAGCAGGCGATCGCGAAGACGATGACAGCGGCTTTCAGCAACGGCCATGCCTTGACCACCGGGGTTCGCAGCAGCGCGAGGCAAAAGAAGAACCCGATGAGCGGGAATAGGAAGTGCGAAATCTCGAGCAGGCCATAGCCCTCGGGCAAAAGCCGCTCGATGTAGAACTGCGGCGCGAGTCTGTAGGTAATCAGAATTGCAGCCGCAGTCGCAACCGGCAGGCCGAGCCACCACCAGGCTTGGCGCATTCCAGGATCGCTTCGGCGCGCCGTCTCTATTTCGATTGAAGTCACGGGCGAACCGCCATTGTGTTGTTTTGGATTGCGCTGGTATGCGTAGGGTTACGCCAGGGACGCACGGAAAGTTTCGCGTCAAGCGTATGACGCGGGTTCCGGCGGGGTCAACACAATCTCAGACTCCATTGGCAAGCGGCTCTTACAAATCTGCGCTGTGGATATCGATGGAGGGTGTTGCCGCGGCCGCGCCGCGCCATTCGCGGAAGTTGACAACCTCGCCATTGCGGATGCACGACGGCGACGCAAGGTCGAGGAACAGCGGCACGAGGTCCTCAGGCGCGGGCAGCGTCGCCGGGTCTTCGCCTGGAAAGGCCTTGGCCCGCATCGTCGTCCGCGTCGCGCCGGGATTGATCAGGTTGGCGCGGACAGGCGTGTTCGCCAGTTCTTGCGACCAGGTTTTGACGAGCGCTTCAAGACCGGCTTTTGATGCCGCATACGGGCCCCAATAGGCGTATTTGCCGGTTGCAGCGCCCGAGGTGACGAAAATTGCCCGGCCTGCATCCGATTTCCGCATGAGCGGGTCGAGCGTGCGGATCAGCCGCCAATTGGCATTCAAATTGATATCGATGGTGCCGAGAAACCCGTCCTCCGTCACATGCCCGAGTGGCGACAACGGCCCGAGGATGCCGGCGTTGGCAACGAGAATGTCGAGATGCTGCCAGCGCTGAAAGAGTGTTGGGCCAAGCTGGTCGATCGCCGCGCCTTTTCGCAAGTCGAGCTGCAGCAGTGTCGCTGCGCCGCCCGCCGCTTGGATTTCATCATCGAGGCTTTCGAGCCCGTTTAAGGACCGCGCCGTGATGACGACGTGCGCACCGGCCTTGGCAAGTCCCAAGGCCACCGCCCGGCCTATCCCGCGCGACGCGCCGGTGACGAGGGCAATGCGATTTTTGAGCGGGGCATCGGGCATTGGATCTCGAAGGGGGTCTGCAAAACGATGGCAATCGGCAATGAGGCAATCGGCAATGATGCGGCGCCGAATTGCCTATTGCCTATTGCCAAACCTTACCCGACTTCCGCCAACAGCGACAACTGCCGCGGCGGCGCTTCGCCCGATTGGTCGGTCAGTTCGGTCGGATAGTCGCCGGTGAAGCAGTGGTCGGTAAATTGGGGGGCTCGGGCGTCGCGCGTCTCCAGACCGACCGAGCGGTAGATGCCGTCGACCGACAGGAACGCCAAGCTGTCGGCCTCCATGTAGGCGCGCATTTCTTCCAGACTCATGTTGGCGGCGAGCAGGTCTTTCTTGCGCGGCGTGTCGATGCCATAAAAATCCGGGTGCGTGATCGGCGGCGACGAAATGCGCATATGCACTTCCCGCGCACCGGCGTCGCGAATGAGTTGCACGATTTTTTTCGAGGTTGTGCCGCGCACGACGCTGTCGTCGATGAGGACAACGCTATTTCCCCGGATGACGCTCGAGTTGGCAGAATGCTTGAGCTTCACGCCGAGCTGGCGGATGCGTTGCTCGGGTTCGATGAACGTGCGCCCGACATAGTGATTGCGGATGATTCCGAGTTCGAACGGCACGCCGCTTTCCTGGCTGAAGCCGATGGCTGCAGGCACACCTGAGTCCGGGATCGGCACGATGACGTCGGCGTTGGCCGGTGCCTCGCGCGCCAGCTGAATGCCCATCTGCTTGCGGATATCATAGACGGTACGGCCGCCGACCATGCTGTCGGGACGGGCGAAGTAGATGTATTCGAAAATGCACGGGCGCGCCGGGCGCTTCGGGAACGGGCGGTGGCTTTCAAGCCCTTCGTCGGTAATGACGACGACTTCGCCGTTCTCGACTTCGCGCAGGAACTCGGCGCCGACCATGTCGAGCGCACACGTTTCAGACGCGAGCACGTAGGACACGCCGAGACGGCCGATGACGAGCGGGCGGATGCCGACGGGATCGCGGGCACCAATCATCATGTCGTTCGTTAGGCAAACGAGCGCGTAGGAGCCTTCGACCTGGCGGATGGCATCGACAAGTCGCTCGACGACGCGGCGTTTTTTCGAGCGCGATAACAAATGCAGGATGACTTCGGTGTCCGACGTCGACTGGCAGATAGCGCCAGATGAAATGAGTTCGCGGCGTAGCATTAAAGCATTGGTCAAATTGCCATTATGGGCAACGGCGAAGCCGCCGGTGTCGATGTCGCAAAACAGCGGCTGGACGTTACGGATCAGCGGATCGCCGGTCGTCGAATAGCGGTTGTGGCCGATGGCCATGCGGCCCGTCAGGCGATCGAGCACGGCTTTTTTCGAGAAGTTGTCGCCGACGAGGCCCATGCGGCGCTCGGAGTGGAAGTTGCGCCCGTCGTAGGAGACGATGCCGGACGCTTCCTGGCCGCGATGCTGGAGGGCGTGCAACCCAAGTGCCGAAATGGCGGCCGCATCCGGGTGGTTGAAAATACCAAAGACGCCGCACTCCTCGCGCAGCCGGTCATCGCCGTAACGGGTGAACGTCAACCCATCGACCGTTACCGTTCCGTCGCCCGATGGGCTGTCCGACGAGGGGCCGTTCGCTTGGGTCATCGCGTATCTCCCGCGCATCCGCTACCGGCATCACCAAACGCGACTTTTGAAGCACGCTTCCCGGCCGGGGGCGGTACACGCCCAGCCGCATCACACAGCCGTCATATAGTACCGGCGGCCTTCGAAGGCCAGCGTGACCAAACGCCCGTCGTGCATAAGGTAACCCTGCGGTTCACCTTGTGGCGGCGCGGTCAGCGAAGACGGCACATATTGCACCAGAACCGAGCGGATCGTGGCGCCAGCGCTTTTGATGTAGGGCAGGGAAGCGGCGTCGCGGACCCAGGGGAAATGCTGCTTCTCGTCGGGGAAGAACGATTCGTAGAACATGTACGGGATCACCAGCAACACGAAGCCGCGCAAAACCCCGAAGGCAAAACCGAGCACCCGGTCGATCATGCCGACGCGGCTGTCGAGGATGGCGTCCGAAATACGTGCCGTTACGAGATGCACCAGGATCAGCACGATGAGCGCCACGACCAGCGCCACGACGGCGAGTGCGATCTGCGGTGGCAGGCCTGTTTGAAGTGCGACGTCGGCCGAAAGGTCCTTTTTGGTGAAAAAAATCCAGGCGCCGACGGCGGCCGCGGTCATCCACGACACGATCGAGAGAACTTCGCGCGCAAGGCCGCGATACATGGCAAGCAGGCCGGATATGATACCGACCGCGATCAAGGCTGCGTCGAGATACGTCAGCGAGCCGGGCATGGCCGAGATCCCTCTGTTGTTCTTGTCCCCGCGCGCCTTAAGCGCCTTGCTCGACGCGGTTTCAGTCGCACGCAAGCGCCCGTTCCGCAAGGGACTTGAGGTGCGCGATGCGGGATAGTTTGAGCTTCGATCCAGCCAATTCGACTTCCCCCCGATCGGGTAGAACCGCGCGGGTAAATCCAAGTTTCGTGGCTTCTTTCAAACGCGCTGTCATCATTGAAGCCGCCCTGACAGCACCCGAAAGCGAGACCTCGCCGAAGTAGACAGCATCGCGCGGTAGCGCAACACCGGAAATTGACGAGAGCAGGGCGGCGGCTGCCGCCAAATCCGCCGCGGGCTCGGTGATTTTAAGGCCGCCCGCCACATTCAGATAGACGTCGTGGCTGGAAAACGACACTCCACAGCGGGCGTCGAGCACAGCCAGCACCATCGCGAGGCGGTTGGAATCCCACCCCACGACGGCTCGGCGCGGGGTGCCGAGGCCCGACGGGGCAACAAGTGCCTGGATTTCGACCAGCAGCGGCCGTGTGCCCTCGACGCCGGCAAACACGGCGGCGCCGGGGCTATGGCCGTCCCGGTCACCGAGAAACAGCTCCGACGGATTGGCGACCTCGCGCAGGCCGCCTGTTACCATTTCAAAGACGCCGATTTCGTCGGTCGGCCCGAAGCGGTTTTTGACGGCGCGCAGGATGCGATAGGGGTGGCCGCGGTCGCCTTCGAAATACAACACCGTGTCGACCATGTGCTCGATCACCTTCGGTCCGGCGATTTGCCCGTCCTTGGTCACGTGGCCGACAAGCAGCACGGCGCTACCCGCCATCTTGGCATAACGGATCAGCGATTGCGCCGCGGCGCGGACCTGGCTGACGGTGCCGGGTGCGGCGTCGAGGTTGTCCGACCACAGCGTCTGAATGGAATCGATGACGACCAGATCGGGCGCGCGGCCCTCGGCAAGTGTCGCCAGAATGTTTGACAGGTTGGTCTCGGAACCCAAACCGACCGGGGCGTCGGCTAGCCCTAAGCGTTCGGCGCGAAGGCGCACCTGAGCGATTGCTTCTTCGCCCGAGAAGTAAACGGCACGGCGTTTCGACAACGCGAGGTTCGCGGTCAATTGCAGCAGTAAGGTCGATTTGCCGATGCCGGGTTCCCCGCCGATCAGGATTGCCGACCCCGGCACGATGCCGCCGCCGGTGACGCGGTCGAGTTCGGCGATGCCGGTTGAAAAACGCGGCGCTTCCTCCGTCGAGCCCTTGAGAGATTCTAGGCGCACAACGCGGCCTTTCGTTTGCCGCGTGATGCCAGAGCCCGGCGCCGGCCCGGCATCGGTCTCCTCGACGAGCGTGTTCCATTCGTTGCAGGCGGCACACTTGCCAGCCCAGCGTGTCGCCGCGGCGCCGCAGGCTTGGCAAACAAACAATGATTTAGAAGGCTTGGCCATGTCCTGCTTCCGTGCCGGAAAGATGCGGTTGAGCCTAGGACTAGGCGTGTTCGCCGTTAGAGTGCAACCATGTCAACGCACTCGCCCCCAATACGCGACGCCTTTTACGCCCGCTTGTTAAGACTTTTGCGCAAGCCTTGTGTCCATCGCGCGCCCGCGATAGGGCGTGGTCTTGACACTCAATTGCGTCCGGGACAGCACGATGACCGACGACTTTCCTCTGCGCCCGTACCTCGCCGCCGATACCATGGCGCTGCGCGAACTGTTCGCTCAGTCGATCGAGGAACTGACGCAGGACGACTACGACGAGGACCAGCGCCTCGCCTGGGTCTCGAGTGCGCAAGACGCGGAAGAATTCGCGGCCCGTCTCAGTGGCATGCTGACGCTGGTCGTGCAGTTAGACGGCGAATATCTGGGTTTTGCGTCGTTGAAGGACAACACGCATATCGACATGCTGTTCGTCCACCCCTACTACGCTAGCGAGGGCGTCGGTTCGGCCTTGATGTCGGCACTAGAAGCGATCGCGGCGGCGCGCGGCACTGAAGCTGTCACCGTCGATGCCAGTGATACCGCCATGGCATTCTTCGAGCGGCGCGGCTATGAGGCGACGCAGCGCAATTCGATCCCGCTCGACGAGCTGTGGCTGTCAAATACGACGATGACCAAACGACTGAAGGCGGCGGAGGCCAACCCGCCGGCGAACCCGAGACGGTAATGACAACAGTTAGAACCAAAGAGCGCCTCTACCTCTTCGACACGACGTTGCGTGATGGTGCGCAGACGACGGGTGTCGACTTTTCGATCAGTGACAAGCGCCGCTTGATGCGCGTGCTCGACGATCTCGGTCTCGACTACATCGAAGGCGGGTATCCAGGCGCCAACGCCACCGACACGGAATTGTTTGCCTCGCGCCCTGATTTGAAATCGGCGCGCTTCACGGCGTTCGGCATGACCAAACGCGCGGGGCGTTCGGTATCAAACGATCCAGGCCTGCAGGCGCTGCTGCAATCGTCCGCCGACAGCATCTGCTTAGTCGCGAAGTCCTGGGACTATCATGTCCGCGTCGCGCTCGGCATCACGAATGCGGAAAATCTTGAGGCCGTCGATCAGTCGGTGCGCGCGGTTGTCGCGACGCAGCGTGAAGCGATGATCGACTGCGAGCACTTTTTTGACGGCTACAAGGGGAACCGGGATTACGCACTTGCCGTTGCCAAAACGGCCTATGCCGCCGGCGCGCGCTGGGTCGTGCTGTGCGATACCAACGGCGGAACGCTGCCGCACGAGGTCGAGCGCATCGTCACTGAGGTTGCAAAGCACGTGCCGGGCAGCCATCTCGGCATCCACACCCACAACGACACCGACAACGCGGTCGCCAACACGCTTCAAGCAGTTCGCGCCGGTTGCCGTCAGATCCAGGGCACGCTGAACGGGCTCGGCGAGCGTTGCGGCAACGCCAACATGACGTCGATCATCCCGACGCTGCTGCTCAAAAGCGAATTCGCCGACCATTTCGATACCTGCGTGACGCGCGACTGCCTGCGCGGCATCACCCACGCCAGCCGCGTGCTCGACGATATTCTGAACCAGGCTCCCGACCGCCACGCGCCCTACGTCGGCGACAGCGCGTTTGCAACCAAGGCCGGCATTCATGCGTCAGCGCTGCTCAAAGAGCCCGAGACCTACGAACACGTGCCGCCCGAGAGCGTCGGTAACGAACGCAAGATCCTGGTCTCAAAGCAGGGCGGGCGGTCTTCGCTTTTGGCCGCGCTTGAAAGGCTTGGGTTTGCCGCCGAAAAAGACAGCGAAAAGGTCCAGGCGCTGCTCGACGAAGTCAAAACCCGCGAGGACGGCGGCTATTCCTATGAAGCGGCGGAGGCCTCATTCGAGCTCTTAGCGCGGCGGATGCTCAGTGATGTGCCGCGCTATTTCTCGGTCGACAGTTTCCGCGTACTGGTCGAACACAAGCCGGACGCCGGGCGCGGACTGGCGACCGTTTCGCAGGCGGTCGTCACGGTCTCTATTGCGGGTGAAGCCCAGCCGCTGGTCTCAGCCGGTGAAGGCAACGGCCCCGTTAACGCGCTGGACACAGCACTGCGCCGCGATCTCGGCCGCTACCAGAAGCACATCGAGCATGTCGAGCTTGTCGACTACAAGGTCCGCATCTTGACCCAGACCGGGCACGGCGGCACCCAGGCCGTCACCCGCGTGCTTGTTGAAAGCCACGACACGTCAACGGGCGCACGCTGGACGACTGTCGGCGTGTCGCCCAACATCATCGACGCGAGCTTCGAAGCCCTCCTCGACAGCATCAATTACAAACTGCTCAAAGACGGCGCGAAGGCGGGTTGAGCGTTGGGGCGCAGGCCCGGCCCGCACGATACGATGGCCTTACGGCTCGTACCGGGTTGGCCAGTTCAGCGGATCAAGTGAATATTGCCGGGTGACACCGCGGTCATTGCCGGAACCTTGGACACGGCCGGATCGCCGCGAACGACAACGGTCGAGCCGCCGTGGAATTTGATCGTCTTGGCAATCAACAGGGAATAGGATGCCGGGATCAGGGTTTCGGAATGGCCGCCATACGACAGATTGTGGGTCGGCAGATAAACGGTTCCCTCGATGTCCATCTCGGCGCCGCCCCCGGCGATCGAGTCAACCACCGGTTCTTCGCGCCCGCCGGCGATGACAAGACCTGCGGTCGGGCCGGTTGTTGCCGCGGACAAATGGACAGTCGATGAGCCTAGAAAGTTGATGCTCGAACCGGCCCCCGTGAGCAGTATCGTCACGCCATCGCCGGTCATGCTGGCGCTGCTGGTGACCGTCAGCGGTCCGTCCTTGATCGTATAGACGCCGGGCATCAGGGTGACCTGCGAGTTCCCTGCTATCTTGAGTCCTCCACAATAGACTCCCGGCGCAAGCGTGACGGCGCCGGCGTTCAGCTTGTCGGGAAGCGTACTGTCGCAGGTGAACGTCGAGGGTGGCGACCAAGCGAGGAGCGGATCGATGGCCGGGCGGCAGCCGCCGCGAGCCGCAGGTGAAATCGAAAAACCCGAACCGGAGATACCTCCGACAGCGCAGTTCTCGGATGATGACGCACTGCCGGAGCCATTCAGATCGAATGAAGTTGAACTCTTGGAATTCGACCAGATGGCGCAATCGATCGCGGTCACGGAGCCTGCCAGCGAGAAGTCAATCCCGACAGGCGCTGCGGGATCGAGTGCGATGATGCACGGTCGCGCCGCCCGCGATGCGACTGCCTCTGCGGCTACGGGAATTTTCCCGCTCTTGACGCCGATCACGGAACCGAAGTGGACCTTGCCGTCTGCGGCTAGGTCAACCCTGACGATGCCGGTTGTCGAATCTGCTGTTACGCTAAAGGCTCCGGACGCAAAGTTCTTGGAGGTGAGAAAGGCCGAAGCCGCTTGTTCCGCGTTGCTGCTTTTCTCAGAGTACGCGAGGAGCTTTGCTCCCGCCAGGGCCGCGGCATCGACGATGCCTTGCATCTCGGATTGACGGCTCATCCACCGGCTGTGGTCGACGGCCATTGCCACACCGCCGAGAAGAACGACAAACATGACCGAGAACAGGATGCTCGTAGTACCGGTATCATCTCGCATTAGGGAAGAGGCGGACAATTTCGCGCAGTTAAAGCCGAGCATATCGACATCACCTCTCAGATAGGCATCGCCGGACGATACGAAGCTCGCGCTAAAACACCTTTAATTTGTGTAGTTAAAGGGTCTCATTTGCAAATACCTAAAAATTGCATTCATTTATGATTGGCAGAGGGTTTCACGCCGTGCCAAGCCGGCACGACCGTGATGCGTGGCTGCAAGCATTCCGTCAACTTATCGCTGCGCCCTCACAGCACATTGAGCGGCATCGTCTCGACCGTCACGGCGCCGCTGTCGTCGGTCCAGGAAAACTCGAAGGTGCCGGGGCCGGGCACGCGCATCTGGAACGAGATGAACGGGTTCGCCGAAATACCGGGGCCAAGCTCGGCACGGAAGACTTCCCGGTCGCCGAATTTCGCAACGAACAAATTCAAAATATCGCGCGGGATCGCCTTGCCGTCTTTGTCCTTGCGGTTGCCCGTTTCCATGACGTGCGTGACGAGCGTCTTGATTTCGATGACGTCGCCGGCGCGGGCGCTGTCGGGTAACTTGATGCGGGGTTTTGGGGACATTTTTGCCTCCGCCATTAAGAACTCTGGTCTGGTCGCATTTTCTTCACGCAAACCGGTGTCCACTTCGCTCGAAAATGCTCTAGCTCGCGCAGCCGCCGATCGTCACCTTGACGAGCGCCGTCGCGATCGCAAGCGTGCCGTTCGACAATTCAGCGAGCGCGATGATGTCTTGCGACTTAGCGAGCCGCATGCGGCTTTGCACGCGCGCCGTCGCGTTCAGCGGCGATAATTTGAATGTCGCAACCGGCGCCACGGGGTTTCCCGTCGACAGCAGGTGAATGGCCTTGACGTGATCGTCCGCCGTCATCGGGCTATCGACCGAAATCGTAACCGGCACGAAGTTGCCGTTCTCGGCGATTTCGGGAAGCTCAAGAGTGATTTTGCCTTCAACCGGCGTCGCACTACCCAGCAGCTTGGCGAACGCCTCTTCGAACTGCGGGCTGCGGGTCAGTGATGGCGCGTCGGAGGTCTCGGCCAGAACTGACATCGGCGCGATCAGAGGTGCCAGCAAAAGTCCGGCTGCGGACGCCGTGAATGAACGGCGGCTCAGGTCCGCACTTCGAGGTTCATTTCTGGCGGTTCCGGTCATCATGTCGTTCCGCAGCGGAGCGCCCGCTTCGGCGCTGCAACATATCTGCTGTATACGATACGCTATTGTCCAAGTTCTAGTTACAAAGGATTCATTTCCTGACAGAATGCCGTCAAAGGTGGCGGCCATACCACGGTCTGGGACTCGGCGAAAAAAAGCGCTGGCGGCATGGCTGGCAGCTGGAGCAGGCGTAAAGGCAATTATGTCCAAGATCACGAGACGGCAGTTTGGTGCGTTTGCGGCCGGCGCTGGAGCGCTTTCGGTGCCGAAACTGTGGACCCCGGCACTGGCCCAGGCACCGGCCAAGGTTGTCATTATCGGCGGCGGGCCGGGCGGCGCGACGGTCGCAAACCGCCTGAAGTCGGCGGACCCAAACCTCATCATCACGCTGGTCGAGCCGAAGGTCAGCTACACGACGTGCTTCTATTCGAACCTGTATCTTGGCGGCTTCCGCTCGTTTCAGTCGATCACGCACGACTATGAGGGGCTGAAAAAGCGCGGCATCATGGTCGTCAGCGACATCGCGACGGCGGTTGATACGGCTGCCAAGACCGTCACGGTCTCAAGAGGTAGCGCGCCGCTCGGATACGACCGGCTCGTCATTGCGCCGGGCATCGACATTAAATACGAGACGGTCGAAGGCTACTCGGTGGAAGCGGCTGAGATCATGCCGCACGCTTGGACGGGCGGAGCGCAAACGTGGATGCTGAAGGAAAAGCTTCTGGAGATGACCGATGGCGGCGTTGTCGTCATGTCGGTGCCGCCGAACCCATACCGCTGCCCGCCGGGACCGTATGAGCGCGCCTGCATGATCGCGCACTTCATCAAGACGCGGAAACCAAAATCGAAACTGATCCTGCTCGACGCCAAGGCAACGTTCTCGAAACAGGCGGTGTTCGAAGAGGCGTTTGCTGAATTCTACAAGGGCGTCGTCGAAATCAATCTGAGTAATGAAATCGATGATTTCTCGGTTGTCCGCGTCAATCCTGCAACCGGCGAAGTCGTGACAAAAGCCGGCCGCACCGAGCGGGCCGCGCTTGCGAATATCATCCCGGCGCAGAAGGCCGGCGCCATCGCCGCCGCAGCCGGCGTTACGGACGGTGACTGGTGCCCGGTCAATTTGGACAACTTCACATCCACCAAGGTCAAGGACGTCTACGTTCTCGGCGATGCGGCGATTGCGTCCGACATGCCCAAGTCGGCATTTTCGGCCGTCAGCCAGGCCGGCGTTGTCGCCGCCGATATCGTCGCCGATCTGTCGGGTAAGGCGCGGTTGCCCGGCACATACCGCAACACCTGTTGGTCAATGGTCGCGCCTGAAAACAGTGCCAAGATCGGCGCCGACTACATGCCCGCCGGTCAAGCAGGAAAACGTGTGCTTGAAGCCAAGGACAGTTTTGTCTCGAAGCCCGGTGAAAGCCTCGACGTGCGCCGAGAGACTTTCCAGGAAAGCGCCGCCTGGTACGACACGATGACGGCCGATATTTTCGCCAAGCCGCCCGCCGGCAGCGCCCAAGCCCCGCCAGAGGTCCCGAGCCGCAATTAGCTTGCGGCGCATTTCGAGGGTTACGGCTGGCCCTGTAAACGTGGTTAAATGCCGGGCGCGGTCACCCCCCGGACCGTGTCCTGGCACGCATTCGTGAACGATGAGCTTCTGGCTTTAAGTTGACGTATACGTCAACTAGCGATATTTGAGGGCACTGACGGTCACACGCTCCCGCGCGGCGGCTTTATTTGGAGGCTCAAAGCATGTTTGCGACGCTCGTATTCCTGCTGTTGTGCTTTGGCGCGATTATCGCGCTCGGCATGTCGAAAGCGCCGATGTGGGGCTGGGCGGCGGCACTTGGAGCCGCAACGCTGGTCTGGCGCTTCAGTGGCCCGGCGGTACTGCCTTGGCTGATTGCATGGTTGCCGTTCGCCGCACTGGCGGTGCTGTCGATCCCGGCGGTCCGCCGCAGGTTCGTGGTCGAACCGGCGTTCGGGCTCGTGCAAAAGATTTTGCCGAAGGTCTCCGACACCGAAGCCCAGGCGCTCGATGCCGGAACCGTCGGCTTTGATGCTGAAATTTTTTCAGGTCAGCCCGACTGGGCCAAGCTGCAGGCGATCCCTCCGATCCAGTTGAGCGCTGAAGAGCAGGCGTTCCTCGACGGCCCAACCGAAGACCTCTGCAAAATAATCGACGACTGGCAGGTGCGCCACACCAACCGGGAGATCCCAGAGCCGATTTGGGCCTTCGTCAAAAAGCACGGCTTCCTCGGCATGCTGATTTCGAAGGATCATGGCGGCTTGGGTTTTTCAGCCCAGGCGCAGTCGCTGATCCTCGGCATGATCGCCTCGCGCTCGCCCGATGTCGTCACCATCGTCATGGTGCCGAACTCGCTTGGGCCAGGCGAGCTGATCGAGAAGTACGGCACCGATCAACAGAAGCACTATTACTTGCCGCGCTTAGCTCGCGGCGACGAAGTGCCGTGTTTCTCGCTGACTGGCCCGACGTCGGGCTCCGACGCGGCGACGATGCGCGATATCGGCTACGTCGCAAAGGGCACGCATGAGGGCAAGGACACGCTCGGCATTCGCCTGTCCTGGGACAAGCGCTACATCACGCTCGGACCCAAGGCGACGCTCGTCGGCCTCGCGTTCCGCCTGTTCGATAAGGATAACCTGCTCGGTAAGGGCGAGGACGTCGGCATCACGCTGGCATTGATCCCGGCGACGCATCCGGGCGTTAACATTGGCCGCCGCCATTTGCCGTCGGGAGCTGCATTCCCGAACGGCCCGAACTGGGGCAACGATGTTTTCATTCCAATGGACTGGGTTATCGGCGGCGACAAGATGGCCGGCCAAGGTTGGCGCATGCTGATGGAATGCCTGTCGGCTGGGCGCGCGATTTCGCTCCCGTCATCGGCAACGGCGGGCGCCAAGATGATGCTGCGCGTCACCAGCGCCTATGCCCGCATCCGCAAGCAGTTCGGTCTGCCGATTTCGCGCATGGAAGGCATTGAAGAGCCGCTCGTTCGCATCATCGAGACGGCTTACGTCAACGAGGCCGCGCGTGCCGTGACCGCCTCGATGGTCTCGCGCGGTGAAAAGCCGTCGGTCATCTCGGCCTTAATGAAATACCAGACGACTGAAAAAATGCGCCGCGCCGTCAACGACGCGATGGACATCCACGGCGGTCGCGCCATCTGCGACGGGCCGTCGAACTACTTGCAGTCGGCGTATCAGATGGTCCCGGTCGGCATCACTGTCGAAGGCGCCAATATCCTGACCCGCACGTTGATCACGTTCGCGCAGGGGGCGCTGCGCTCGCATCCCTATCTCTACAAGGAAGTGCAGTCGGCCCAAGACACCGACCGCGCCCGCGGCCTTGATGCCTTCGAGGAGGCGTTCAGCGGCCACATCGCGTTCTCGCTGTCGAACGCGACTGGCGCCTTCTTCCACAACCTGACCGGCGGCGCGCTAGCGTCCGCACCTGACAACGCGCAACGGATGTCGGTCTGGTACCGGCAGTTGTCCCGCGCCAGCCAGTCGTTCGCGTTCGTTGCCGATCTGACGGTCGCGCTGCTCGGCGGCGGCCTGAAGACAAAACAGAAAATTACCGGCCGCATGGCGGATGCGCTGTCCGAACTCTACATGCTGGCGGCAACGTTGAAGCGGTATGACGACGATGGCCGCTTGCAAGGCGACCACCTGATCGTCGAACTCGCGGCTATGAACGCGCTCAATCGTTATCAGGAAGCGATGGCAGGGGTGATCGACAATTTCCCCAATGCCTGGGTGCGGCCGTTCATGCGCGTGATCGTGTTTCCGCTCGGCAAGCGCTTCAAGCCGGCGCCCGATGCGCTGGGACGCGACGTCGCCCGGCACGTTCTTGAGCCCGGCGAGGTTCGCGACCGCCTGACACGGCACATCTTTGTCTCGAAGGATGTCAACGATCCGACGGGGCTGTTGGAAGTGACGCTCGTCAAGGTCATCGCAGCCGAGCCGGTTGAGAAGAAGCTCGAAAAGGCGATCCGCGATGGCGTCGTGCGCCGCTATCATGGCATCGACTGGTTCGGCGACGCCGTGACAAAGGGCGTGCTGACGGCCGCGGAGGCCGATCAGCTGCGCGAAGTCGAACGCCTTGTCGCCAAGGTCATCGCCGTCGATCACTTCGACCCCGCGGAGCTGAATCCGAACTATGTCAATCTCAGCCATAACCAGCGTGGCGTCGAGCCGATGGCGGCGGAATAGTATTCAAAGGTCCGAGGATCCGTGATGACGCAGGATACGACGCAACTCAAAGACTGGCGCTTCTCGATCGACGGCGAAGGCATCGCCTGGGCCGTCTTCGACCGCGAAGGCGAGAGCGCCAACTCGCTTGGCAAGCGGCCAATCGAAGAGCTGATGGCGATTGTTGAGCGCGTTGAAGCGGAGGCGCGTGCCAAGAACGTGCGCGGCCTCGTACTCATGTCGGGCAAGGAAAAAAACTTCATCGTCGGCGCCGACATCCGCGAGTTCGAAAATTTCACAACCGAGCAGCAGGTAATCGAGAGCCTGCGCCCGGTCAACGCCATGCTCGACCGCATCGAGCGCTTGCCGGTGCCGGTCGTCGCTGCCATCCACGGCGTTTGTGTCGGCGGCGGCTTGGAGTTGATCCTCGCCTGCCACTACCGCATCGCAACGAAGGACGATGCAACCCGCGTTGGCTTCCCGGAAGTCAAACTCGGCATTTTCCCGGGATTTAATGGCACAGTGCGCTCGATCCGCCAAGTTGGGCCGATGGCGGCGATGCAGAACATGCTGACCGGCGGCATGATCCGCGCTGGTGCCGCCAAGGGCATGGGCTTCCTCGACCAGCTGGTCAACAGCGCTGGCGAACTGCGCTGGGCGGCTCGCAAGGCTGTGCTGCAGAACCGCAAGTCAACACACGCCGGCGCCGTCAAGATGCTGCTGACAAAGTGGCCGGCGCGCGGGCTGCTGGCCAAGAAAATGCGCGACGAGACCGCGAAAAAGGCGCGCGAGGATCATTATCCGGCGCCGTTCCGCCTCATCGATCTCTTTGACAAGCACGGCGGCAACCTCGACGCCATGAAGGCCGCCGAGACGACTGCGTTCGCGCCGCTGATGGTGTCCGATACGGCGCGCAACTTGCGCCGCGTGTTCCGGCTGACCGAACTTCTCAAGGCGCAGGCGCCTAAGGGCCTCAACTGGCGTCCGAGCCGCGTCCACGTCATTGGCGCGGGCACGATGGGCGCCGACATTGCCGGTGTCTGTGTCGCCGCCGGCATGGAGGTGACGCTGCAGGATATCAACGCCGATCAGCTCGACAAAGGCGTCAAAGCGCAGGCGAAACTGTTCGGACGCAAGTTCAAGACGCGGCCCCTCAAAGCCGCCGCCAAGTCCCGGCTGATCGCCGACCCCGAAGGCAAGGGCATCGCACGGGCCGATGTCATCATCGAAGCCATCGTCGAACGGCTTGATATCAAGCAGAAGCTGTTCGCCGACCTCGAAACCAAAATCAAACCGGGCGCCATTCTCGCGACCAACACCTCGTCGCTGAAGCTCGAAGATATTTCCGCGCCCATGCTCGATCCGGGCCGCCTGATCGGCCTGCACTTCTTCTCACCCGTACCGCAGATGCCGCTGGTCGAAGTCGTGCGCGGCACTAAGACGCGCATGGACGAAGTCAATAAGGGCGCAGCGTTCGTCACTGCAATCGACAAATTCCCGCTGATCACAAAGGACGTGCCGGGCTTCCTCGTCAACAAGGTACTGACACCCTACATGTTCGCGGCCATGGAGCGGCTTGAGAAGGGCGAGGACAAAGAGAAAATCGACGAAGCCGTGCGCGCATTCGGTATGCCCATGGGGCCGATCGAACTTGCCGACAACGTCGGCCTCGACGTTTGCGCCCATGTTGCCAAGATCCTCGGCCAATCGAGTGACGGATCGAAGCTCGACCGTCTCGTCGCCTCTGGCCGCTTGGGGAAGAAAACCGGCGAGGGCTTCTACGTCTGGAAGGACGGCAAGCCGGTCAAGTCTGACGCCAAGTATTCGAAGGCCGACCTCGACAAACTCGGGCGTGAAATGATCGCGCCGATCATCCGCGAAGCGCAGAAGTCGCTCGACGA
>JANNSR010000093.1:0-16471 GCA_031402935.1 Hyphomicrobium sp.
GGCCAGCGTTCGCCGCCGGTGTCGGGCCAGAAGTGTGCGAACTCGACATCGGCGGGCGCCACAAGAAAGGCGCCGATAACGCCTTTGCTCTTAAGCTTATCAGCCGCGAACACCACCGCCGGCACGCCGAGCGAATGGGCCACGACAACGACGGGCTGTGTCGCGCCGCTGGCGAACTTGGCGATGCGATCGCCCCAGGTTTCGACGTTGGGGTTATCCCAATCGTCCTGGATCACGCGCCGCGCGGTTTTAAGCGAGCGCTCCCAGCGGCTCTGCCAGTGTTCGGCGCCTGAGTCCTGCCAACCCGGCACAATCAGAATATCGACATCTGCGGTTTTCATGCGCGCTTGAATTAGCGCAACCGCAGGTTTTCGTGAAGCGGTACCAAATGACGCGCACAGCATTGGCCGAAACGCGTGCGAGGCAAGCCCGGCCTCGGGGACGGGACTTGCCTCTGACGTACGCGACAGGCTCCCGCAATGCAGCCGCCGCGCGCGCGTCCTTTGAAACTTGACGCAGCGTTAGGCCGCAGCGCGTTCCTTCATTCGCTCCATTTCGGAAACCTTCATACGAAGTGCATCGCGCTGAGAGACGAGCAGCTGGTATTCCGGGAAGCCGCTGCCAGAGGCGTTGATCGCGTCGTCGTAAGTGCCGAGAATGCGTTCTTCCCCGCTGATCATCGACGGCAGCACGGAATCGCCGAGCCCCGAAATGAACGCGCGGACGTCGATCACCGTGCGATGCACCGTCGTCATGAAAGAGCCGGACGTGTCAGCCGCTTCGCCGAGCGCCGTCAGCTGCAGTGCGAGATCCGCCCCCGAGGCGGTATGCAAGCCGGCCATGTCGCGGAACAGGTTCGTATGATCGCCGGCCTTGGCCTGATCGATAGCTTCTTCGTAGCCGTTACGGGTATCGATGAGGCTCGTGTGCAGGGTCTTCAAAGCGTCGATGCGCTCCGTCGTGGTGTCGATCGCCATACGCGTATCCTCCAAGGGCAAGGGCTAAACTTGTCCGCGACAAACGCGTGCCGCTGCGATCGGTTCCGGCAAGCGCCTCGTGGTCATGAGGGTTTCGCAGTACCAATCGCCCGCCAAACGTTGCCGGCCCGCCACGCGGTCGCTGCCTGCAGGTGTGTTTGCTGCGGAAACGCGGGAAATGCGGGCCATTCGCTACACGCCAGCCCTTGAGCCGTTGCTGCCAGCGCGCTACCTGACGCCATGAGCCAAAAACCGATTCTGCCGGGTGCCAACACTCCAGGTGGGGGCCCGATCGAGCCCGTCGAGCTGCGCACCGCGCTCGAAGAGCGTTATCTCGCGTACGCGCTGTCGACGATCATGCACCGGGCGCTGCCGGACGTGCGCGACGGACTGAAACCCGTGCACCGGCGCATTCTGTATGCCATGCGCGAACTGAAACTTGATCCCAAAGGCGGGTATCTCAAATGCGCGAAAATCGTCGGCGAGGTGATGGGCGATTATCACCCGCACGGCAACCAAGCGATCTATGACGCGCTGGCGCGGCTGGCGCAGGATTTCGCCGTGCGCTATCCGCTGGTCGACGGCCAGGGCAACTTCGGCAACGTCGATGGCGATAACCCGGCCGCCGAGCGCTACACCGAAGCCCGCATGACGGACGTCGCGGCGCTGATCCTAGAAGGCATCGACGAGGACACGGTCGAGTTCCGCCCCAACTACGACGGCCGCGTGCAGGAGCCGGTTGTGCTGCCGGCCGCATTCCCGAACCTGCTGGCCAATGGTTCAACCGGCATTGCCGTCGGCATGGCGACGAACATCCCGCCCCACAACGCGGATGAGCTTTGCGCGGGCCTCCTGCACCTGATCAAGCACCCGAACGCGACAATCGAGAAGCTTTTCGAAATGATCCCGGGGCCGGATTTCCCGACCGGCGGCGTTATCGTCGAGCCGCGCGAGGCGATGCTGGAAGCCTATAAGACAGGCCGCGGCGGTTTCCGCCTGCGCGCCAGGTGGGTGAAAGAGGAGCTGAGCCGCGGCGGTTATCAGATCGTCGTCACGGAAGTTCCCTATCAGGTGCAGAAATCGAAGCTGGTTGAGAAAATCGCCGAGCTGATGAGCGAAAAGCGCTTGCCCCTGCTTGGCGACGTGCGCGACGAAAGTGCGGAAGAAATCCGCCTCGTCCTGGAGCCGAAGAGCCGCACGGTCGAGCCGGCGCTGCTGATGGAAAGCCTGTTCCGGCTGACCGAACTCGAAGTCCGCTTCGGGCTGAATATGAACGTGCTGTCGGCGGGTCAGATCCCGAACGTGTTGAATTTGCGCGATGTGCTGTCGCAGTGGCTCGAACACCGCATCGACGTGCTGGTCCGGCGCTCGACGTACCGCCTCAAGAAAATCGAGCACCGGCTGGAAGTGCTCGACGGCTATTTGATCGCTTACCTCAATATCGATGAGGTGATCCGCATCGTCCGGCGCGAGGACGAGCCGAAGGCGAAACTCATCGCCAAGTTCAAGCTGACGGACGTGCAGGCCGAGGCGATCCTGAACTTGCGCCTGCGCTCGCTATCGAAGCTCGAAGAGGTCGAGATCAGGGGCGAGCACGACAAGCTGTCGAAAGAGCGCCGCGAATTGAAGCAGCTCTTGAAGTCCGACGATTTGCAGTGGGAACGCATTACGGAGGAAGTGAAGGCGACGCGCGAGACGTACTCCAAGAAAACGCCGCTCGGGCGCCGCCGCTCGACGTTTGCGGATGCCCCTGAGATCGACGCCGATCTCGATGCGGCCCTTGTTGAGAAAGAGCCGATCACTATTATTCTGTCGGAAAAGGGTTGGATACGGGCGCTTAAGGGCCACCAGGATGATCTGGCCAAAGTTGAGTTCAAGCAGGGCGACGAACTCAAACGTGCGATCAAAGCCTCGACGACGGACAAGCTGGTGCTGTTTGCAACCAACGGCAAATTTTTTACCCTTGAGGCAGGCCAACTTCCGGGCGGGCGCGGCCATGGCGAACCGGTGCGCCTCATGGTCGATCTGGAAGAAAATCACGACATCGCGGAAGCCTTCGTGCACGACCCCAGCCGCAAACTGCTCGTCGCCTCGACGGCGGGTTACGGCTTCATCGTAGCAGAGGAGGAGGTCATTGCCTCGACGCGCAAGGGCCGGCAGGTGTTGAACATCACCGAGCCCGAGGAGGCGCGCGTCTGCGTACCCGTCGATGGCGATGCGATCGCCACCATCGGCGAGAACCGCAAGATGCTGGTGTTCAAGCTGGATGAAGTGAACGAAATGGCGCGCGGCAAGGGTGTCATCCTGCAGCGCTTCAAGGACGGCGCCTTGTGCGACGCCCGCTGCTTCAAAAAATCGGACGGGCTGACGTGGCTCGATAGCGCCGGGCGCGAGTTTACCTTGTCCTGGAGCGAGCTGCGCGACTGGGCCGGCGAGCGCGCCCAGGCCGGGCGCATGGCGCCGAAGGGTTTTCCGCGCTCGAACTCGTTCGGGCCACGGTTCTAGAGCGCCGGACCTGATGCCGTGAAACACAGGCGCGGGATATCTGCTTATCCCGCCCCGCACTTGGCTTGCCGGGGCAGCACTTCGCCGCTACGACTCCGCGGTATGGGGAGACGTCCGGCATTTGCACTGACACTGACGATGGCATTGGCGCTCGCAGTTGCGGCGGTTGTGGTGCCGTGGACAAACACACTGGCGCAAGGCGCGGCCTGTTCCAAAGCCGATTTCGAGGCCGTGGTCGATGAAGCCGCCGGCTCGCTGCGTGAGTTGAACGCCAAAAACAAACCGGCGTTCCAGGAGCAGCTGCGGACCTTGAAAGACAAGCGCGGCTGGAGCCACGACCAGTTCATCAAGGAAGCCGCGCCGTTCGTGCGGGACGACAAAATCGCGGTCTTCGATCAATCGACGGAAGAATTGCTGTCCGCGATTGCGTCGATGGGGCAAGAGGGTGCGGCCGCGGCATCGCCCGATTGCGCGCTGCTGCTTGAACTCCGCGCTCGCATGAAGGTGCTGGTCGAAACGCAAACCTCGAAGTGGAGTTACATGTTTGAGAAGATCGGTGGAGAGTTGGCGAAGTAGTGTCGCTCGTTTTTTTGTGGCGCCTTGGGACTCGCGGTCGTCGCGCCGGCCGCAAGGCGCGCTCCGCGGGGTGGCCGGATTTGGAAGTTCTCCGGTTCCGCGACAAAAAATAAAAAGGCGCCCCGAGAATTGAATGCCTCGGGGCGCCTTGAGTTTGAACGTTAGCCCGTGCTTGTGCGGCGAGTGCGTTCGACGACTGGTTCATTCGGATTGTATGCTTCGCCATTCGGATCGAAGCGCTCCCAGCCGTCACGACGATAGTCGGCGCCGCGCACAGCGGGATCGATGGGCTCGTATCCATCAAGGATGTTCTCGATGCGCGACGTGGTCTGGTCATTGGCACGAACCGTTATCAGCGTGCCGCCGCGCCTAACGGCTTCCGAGTAGACGTGGGCTGTCTCCTCAGACTCTCCACTGTCAACGAGGCTTCCGATGAGGCCGCCAACCGCGCCACCGGCTGCAATTCCAAGCGCTGTCGAGGCAAGCCAGCCGACCGCGACGACGGGACCGAGGCCGGGAATGGCGAGCATCCCGAGCCCTGCAAGCAAGCCGGCGCCGCCACCGACCGCAGCGCCCAATCCTGCGCCGGAGCCAGCTCCTGAAACGTCGTCCACATCGGCGTGTTCGTCAAGCACTTGCTTGTTGGCGACGACGCTGATGTCATCGGCAGGGATGCCCTCTTTTTTAAGGTTTGCAACAACGCTGCGCGCTTGCGCATAGCTGTCGTAGACTCTGCTGTGGGTTGTCATTTGATGATCCTTGGTTTCAACAATTTCATGGGTCAGTCGGCGACAACGTTGCCCTTGTAATCGACTGCAACTTTGACTTCCTTGTCCGCTTTCTTTGCGGCTCCGCGCCAAACGCCTTTGTCGTCCTTCACGAGACCGGTGACGGCCGTGAACCCGGCAGCAACGATCCTGTCTTTGGCCTGATTTTCGGTAAAGCTGTTGGCGCCATCCATGGGGGCGCCGGGCTCGGCTTCCGCCATTTTGAACGTGCCGGCGGTGCATTGTTGCATGAAGATGGCATCGGTAATTTTGCCGTCTGCAGGAACGGCTTTTTGTCCGGCGCGCATCTGGTCGAGGTATCGACCGGATTCCGTGTCGGTCAGAACGCCGTCCTTGTTGGTGTCAGCGTTGGTCCACGCAGATTTGCATTCTGCGTCGGTCATCGCCAAAGCGGGTGTCGTCACTAGCGCGCACGCGCTGAAGAGCAGCATCAGTTTTTTCATCGCGGTTCCTCGTTTCGAGTTGATTTCACCACTCACAAGGATGGCTGTTGCCAGCTTGGCGGCGACATCGATCGAACGCTATTGTGACCGGATGGTTCCGCAATTTGGCGCGCAGCATCGCGACGACGAGCTTTAACCAGGAAAGCTGATCTGCATTTGTGTTGGCTGCACCGTGGGAGCCGCTTGTCGCGACAAGCTCGCGAATTCTACCAGATCACGTGACGTGCGTTTGAAGCGCGGCGCGACGGACACCTACTTGGCGGTGTCCGGCCCGATGCGCTCCCAGCGGTCTTGGCCGAGCCGCTCTTGCGGCTGGAAGCGGGTCTTGTAGGTCATCTTGCGCGAGCCATCGATCCAATAGCCGAGGTAGAGGTGCTGCAGGCCGATGCGTTTTGCGAACGCGATGTGTTCGAGGATCATGTAGGTGCCGAGGCTGGCGGATGCTTCCGCCGGATCGTAAAAGCTGTAGACCATCGAAATGCCGTCGGTCAGGCGGTCGCAAAGCGCCACAGCTTTGAGCGGCCAGGATTCGAAATTCAAGTCCGTCGCGCCCGCCGGCTTTTCGCGATACTCGGTCAGGAACGTCTCGATGACGGTGTCCTCGATCATCATGCGATAATCGAGCATCGTCATGTCGGCCATGCCGCCCTCGCTGTGGCGGGCGTCGATGTAGCCGCGGAACAGGCGGAACTGCTCCGGCGTTGGCGATGGCGCCATGCGGCGCGCAACGAGGCGGCAATTGCGCGCCTGCACGCGGCGCATCGAACGGTCGGGTTCGAACTCGCCGGCGAGGACGCGCACCGAGACGCAGGCCTGGCAGCCTTCGCAATAGGGTACGTATGCAATGTTCTGGCTGCGGCGGAACCCGGTCGTCAGCAGGCGGTCGACCAGTTCGGGCGGCTTGTCATGGGTCAGGTGGGTAAACAGCTTGCGCTCAAGGCGCCCCGGCAGATAGGGGCAAGGCTGCGGCGCGGTGACGTAGAATTCAGGAAATTTCTTTTGCTGTTCCGTCATTCCAAAACGTCCCTCGGGGTCGCATGCCCAGCGTACAATACTAGAGGTAGCGGCGCCAATTAAGCAAGCGGCGGCAAGCCTGGGCGGCGACAGCGTTGGTGAACATCCGCCGAGATGCAACACGAGCGCTCACCATATGCTGAGATGGACGCAAGCGTCTTTTGCATGACAGGCGAATAAGACCTAAATTCAGCGCTTCGCCCGTGGGCCGGACCACGTTGCGGCAGCACGGCGCCAGGCAGACTTGCGGGCCCGGACTTTCGACCAGGAGTACAACAGTCGCGTGGAGACGGTGCTAAAAATCGTGTTGCGGAGCGCTACCGCGCTGGCGGCTCTGGTGCTGGCACACGCACACAGTGCCTTGGCGCTCGACGTCGAGTTCGCGGCGCGCCCCATCAAGCGCGAGATCTTAGCGCTGTACGATAGCCGGCACGAGGTCCGGCCCAGCGAAACCCGCCTGCACCGGATGGCCGAGATGCCGCTGAATTGGCTCGGCTTCAAGGTCACCTATGCCGACGTCAATATGCCTTTGCCGCAGCCGGGCGATGTGGCGCGCTATCGCGCCGTCGTGACCTGGTTCATCGAGCCGTTGCAGACCCCGGCGACGGTGCTCGCGTGGCTCGAGACGGCGATGGCGGGCGGCTTGCGTTATATCTGCCTTGGCGACGTGGCGCCGCCCGAGCCGCCCGGATCGGAGGCAGCCGTTGCCCGTATTCTGGCGCGGATTGGCCTCAAGGCAACGACCGGCTTTGTCAGCGTGACGCACAAATCTAAAATCACAACGCGCGACACGGCGATGGCCGGTTTCGAGCGCCCCGTGGCGGCGGCGTTGCCGGAATTCCGCGTCATCGAGGCGGCGTCGGCGGCGACGAAGGTGCACTTAGCGGCCAGCGTGCCGGATCGCGAAGGCGACGTTGCCTCCGTGCTGATTGCAACGAGCCCGGCTGGCGGTTACTCAGCCGATGCCTTCACGATCTACTACGACGCGACGGCAGATAGGGCGCGCTGGACGCTGAACCCGTTTGCGTTTTTCAAAACAGCCATCGGGGCCGAGCGCTTTCCGGTCCCAGATGTGACAACGGTTTCGGGCCGGCGCATGTATTTCAGCCATATCGACGGCGACGGCTGGAACAACATTTCCGAAATCGAAGGCTATCGCGAAACCCAGACGGCGGCGTCCGAAGTGATCCTGCGCGAAATCATCGAGCCCTATCCCGATCTGCCCGTGTCCGTCGGCTTGATCGCCGGCGACGCGGTACCGGCCGTCGGCGGATCGGACGCGGCGCGGGGTATTGCTAAAAAACTATTCGCCATGCCGCAGGTCGAGGTGGCGAGCCACACCTACACGCACCCGTTTGCATGGCGGTTTTTCGAGACCTATGACAGACAAGCCGAGCTCGCGATGATCGATAGTGCGGCGCACCCCGATTTGACCGTCATGGACCGTGTGCGGAAATTTCTCTACCGCGTTGCCGGCAAAGCGGAAGTCGCCGACACGCAGACGCGCTACGTCGCCGGATCGGCCAATTTGCCGCGCGGATATCTGAAAGAGCCGTTCGATCTTGATGTCGAAGTGCGCCAGGCACTTGAGGTCTCAAGCGAGCTGGCACCTTCCGGCAAGAAGGCGGCGATCTACCTGTGGAGCGGCGACGCCGAGCCGTTTGAAGCCGCAATCCGGGCGACGCGGCAAGCCGGCGTGCGCAATATGAATGGCGGCGACAGTCGTTTCGATGCCGAGTTTCCGTCCGTGTTCTACGTGCCGCCGATTGCGCGGCCCGTCGGCGCCGAGCGGCAGATTTACGCTGCCAACAGCAACGAGAACACGTACACAAATTTCTGGCGTGGACCGTACTTTGGCCAGCTCGCACTCGACGAAACCGTGAAAAACACCGAGTCGCCGCGGCGCTTGAAGCCGTTCAACCTCTATTATCACATGTATTCGGGCGAGAAGGCCGCATCCTTGAGGGCGATTAAGACAATCGTCACGCGGGCTCGGGAAGCCGCCGTGATCCCGGTTAAGGCGTCGGAGTATGCGGCCATCGCCGATGATTTTTTCGCCGCCGAGATTCAGCAGGTTGATGCGGCGAGCTGGGCGATCTCGAAGCGCGGCGCCTTGCAGACGATACGGTTTGATGACGCCTCCGGCGTCGAACTCGATGATTTGGGAAGCAGCGGTGTGCTGGGTGCAACACGCCATGAAGGCTCCCTGTACGTGGCACTCGACGCGGCGGTCGAGCCAGCCATTGTCGCGATCCGCTCAGCTGCGCCTGAAACCGCGCCGGGTGTCGCGCCCGCGACGCGCTTGATCGAGAGCCGCTGGCAATTGCGCGATCTCAGCCGTGAGGATTGCGGATTTTCATTTCATGCGCGCGGCTATGGGCCTGGCGAGATGACGTGGCGGACGGCGCCGGGTCAGTCGTTTGAAATCGCCGCGACGCAATCGGGTAAGAAGCTCTTTGCGACACGCGCCGCGTCGGACGCCAATGGCCAGCTTGAGGTCAAAATCGATGCCAATGCGATTGAACCCCTCGAGGTGACGGTCTCGTGCCCTTGATACCTGCCACCTTTAAACTTGCATTGACGCCGCACAGGATGGTCATGGCGGCGGTCTATGCCGGTGCGATCGCCGCCGGATGGGCGCTGCTGCCGGGCGACAACGAGCGCATTGCCATGCTGGAACGCGACGGGCATTCGCGCGAAGCGCTCGCCATTCTCGAGCAAAACTATGCCGGCGGCGATCGCAGCTATCGCACGCTGCATCAAATGCAAGCGATGTACGAGCGCGAGGGCAACGTTGCTAAGGCTGGCGAGCTTCTCGCGATCATGGCACGCGAGCGGCCGCGAGACGCCGGACTGCAAAGGCGCTTGGCGCAGTTTTATCGCAGCACGCAGGACGAAGCTGGTTACCTAGCGGCACTCAGAGCGCAAATCGCTATCCGTTATTCGGAAACGGCGTGCCGCGATCTCGTCAGCCGCCTGCGCCTCAATGGCGACGAGAGCAGCGAATTGCCGGCGCTGCAGACTTGCCGCCAGAAAGGCTATCGGCGGCCCGAAGATTTAGCCCGTTTCGGCGAACTGCTGGCGGCGCGCAGCGACACGGCGCAGGCGGTTGCTTTACTGCGCCCCATCGATGATTTGAAACGGCTGAAGACGTCGCGCGAGCGCTTGCTGCTGGCGACGCTTTTGCTTGAGATGGACCAGCCGAAAGAGGCTGAACGCCGCGCCGTGCGCTGGATACGCGCCGGCAAGGACGATACGGCTTTCGCGGTCGGGCTGATCGATACCATGGCGCGCAGCAAGCATCCGCAATCCGCGCTTGAGGTGGCGAAGGATTCGGGCAGCCCGGGCGACGCCATATCGCTGACCATTGCCGAACGCCTGATCGAGCAGGCCCAGTTCGGACCGGCGCGGCTGTACTTGAGAGGCTGGCTCGATCGCACGGTGCTCAACGATACAGAGACGGCGTTGAGCTTTGCCGATCTTGCGATGAGCACCGACGATGCCGGGATGGCCTACGAGGGTCTTAGCGCATTTGGCCTGTCGCGGATTCCGGCAGCAGTGCTGGCGCGGCTGGCGGTTGCGCTCGATAAGGCCGGCCAGATCGGCGACGCGGCCGAAGTTAGAACGGTTGCGGCGCGTGCTGCCGATCGCCCAGACGGTATGCCGGAGCCGTCCGCGGCAACAGGTGGAACAGCACAAGTTTCGACATCAAAGACGGCACCTGCCGGTCCGCCGCGGATCCGGGCCGAGGCGCGCAAGCCGGCACAGCGGGGGCTGGGGCCAGTTGTGGGCCCAGGTATCGGACCCGATCCGCTTGAGTCGTGGCGGCGCGGGCTGAGCAGCAAAATGTCGGACGACGCACAACGCCGCATGCAGGCGCTGGCCGTTGGTCCGCCGCCGCCCCCGGCAGCGGGCGAGCGCCGTGACGGCACGGGTCTCAGCCGCGACCCGGTCCGCGAGGCGTGGCCAGAGCTGCGTGGCACAAACGCCAAGGTCCTCAAGAAGGCCTCCAAGGTGCTGCAGCGCGCCAAGAAGAACCAGGTCTTGAAGGGCGCCCGCAAGCGCCAGGCAGGGCCGAAGTCACCCGGCGAGAGCAAGCCGGGCAAATCCGCGGCTCAAACCCCGGTCTCAGCGCCGGTTTCGAAGAAATCGACGCCCTGACGCCCGGTGCGTTGAACCGGCCTTCGGGCCATTGGCGTTGCCGGCAGAGCCCAGCGTTCACCACAACTCCGCAGTCTGACGACGCCCGCGTTGCCGGAGGGCGCGCGACACGGTAGTTTGCCCCGCGGAGGCAAGAGGGGCCGGCCGTGAAGCCGCTGCAACTGACGTCTGCCGTCACCCTGGAACACGCGATTTGAACCGCCTCCGACAGTTTCTGGCGCAAGTGAAACCGGTGCACAGCGCGATGCTGCACCCGGTGCTGCCGCCGCCGCAGGCGCTGATCGAGCTGGCAGTGCTGATGGCGCTGATCGCCGTTGCCGACTGGGCGTTGCTGGGCCTCGATATCGCAGCACTTGAGCCGAGCCCCTATTGGCTGCCGGTGCTGCTGCTCAGCCTGCAGTACGGCACCATTGCCGGTTTGCTCGCGGCTGCTGCGGCGACGGTCGCGCATGTGCTCAACGGATTCCCTGAGCAAAGCATCGGGGAAAATCTGTTCCCGTATCTGTTGCGCATCTGGGCGCTGCCGATGTTGTGGATCGGGGTTGCGCTTTTGCTCGGCCAGTTCCGGCTGCGCCAGATTGAAGTCAAGCGGACGCTGCGCCGCGACCTCGAACAACGGACAACGGAAGCGCAAACACTGGCCGGCTATGCCAAGGATCTCGAAGACCGCTGCCGGCGCTTGGAGCGGCACGTCAGTTCGGGGCAAAGCATCGCCGTCAATTCAGGCCGTATGCCGGCCTCGCTGGCGGCGCTTGATGCGCTGCTGCCGTTGACGCGATCGGCGAGCGATCTCAGCGCTGGACTTGACGGCATCGCGACAACCGTGATGCCGGGAGCGGCGCTCTCGGTTTTCGCGGTGACGCCGGCGGGGTGCGGGCTTGTCGTCGCGTCGGGCTGGCCCGAGACAGCGCCATGGACGAGCGAACTTCAGGCCTCGCATCCGCTGTACCGGGCACTTGCTGGCGAACGCCGCAGCGTGTCGATTCTCAATCGCGGCGATGAGGCGGTCCTCAGCAACGAAGGTTTGGCAGCGTGCCCCATTTTTGCGCCCGACAGCGGCCGCGTCATCGGCATCCTCAAACTCGAGGCCGCCGATCCGGCCTATCTGACGCGCGCGACGCCTGAGCACCTCGCAACGATCGCGCGGCTTGTGGCGCCGGCGCTGGGCGAACCGCGCATCGTCGTCGACAACAGTGTGCGCGCAGTGCGCCCAGATGCCCCGCCGCCATCGCGGTTGACGCGGGGCTGGCGGCAGGTGCCGTGGCGCGACGCCGGCTTGAGCGCGCCCGTTGCTATCGGCACGCCAGTGCAGCACGAGGACCCAGATGAACGTTCGCCGCGCCCGAAGCGCTTGAGCTGATCGGACCCAGGTCATGTCTGCCGTAACAGCCAACACGACCGCTGCCACGCGTCAGGCACCGGAGACTTTTTTCGCGAGCAGGCGCGAGTTGATCGCTGCGGCGCTTGCGTTTGCGGGTGAGTGTCTCATCGTAGTGCTGGTGTACTCCGGCGGCGTCACGATGCCGGTTGCAGTTGCGCTTCATGCCCTCGTCACGGCGGCGGCTGTAGCACTTTTGTTGTGGAACCGTGAGCCCGGCAGCGATTTGACGGTCGCGAGCGTGATGGCGTTGGTCATTGCCGTTGCAGGACCGGCGGGTGCTGCGGCGTCACTCGCGATGTACCCGTTCGTTGGCAATGCGGGTGCTGGTGCGAGCGTCCTCGACGCCTGGTACCGGCGCCTCGCCAATGCAGCTGGGACCGATTCCGCGACCGAAATGTATGACCGCGTCCATGCCGGGCGTGTCGTCCGCTTCGATCACGATGTGCCGCACGACTTCGCAGAGATCATCACAACGGGGACGCTCGCCGAACGCCAGGCGGCGCTTGGGTTGATGGCGCGGACGTTCCACACCGATTTCGCCCCGGCGCTTCTGCTGGCCTTGCGCAGTCCCGAGCCGGTCGTCAGGGTCCAGGCGTCGGCCGTCGTCGCCCGCGTCCGTGGCGAGTTGAAGGTGCGGATCGCCTCGCTGCTAAATGCGGCAACAGCGCACGCGGCTGGGATCAGCGCGGCTGGCGAATTGCAAAGGCTCGCGACATGCCCGCTGGTCGATGGCGCCAATCGTGCCCGATGCGGCATTGCTGAAGGCGCCATTCTCACGCGCGCGCTGCGAACGTCGCGCGACGTGATCGCAGAGGCATCAGACAGCCGGCCCGGAACGGCGACGGTCATCGAACGCTTTCTGCTGACGGCTGGGCGGTACAAAGACTTCCGTGCCGCCCGGCGGATCCATGATGTTGCAGGCGGCGGGCGCTACCGTGTGCGCCGGATAGGCGGCCGCGAGGTGCCATCATGAGCGCGCTTGCCATCTCTAAACCGCGCGTTGACGCAGCTCAAAGCGATGTCTGCCTCATTGTCGAAGGCTGCTATCCGTACGTCGCGGGCGGCGTCTCGGCGTGGATCGATTGGCAGATGCGGACGCAGCCAGAGACGTCGTTCTCAATCGTGTCGCTATGGCCCCGCGAGGTGGCGCAAAAGTCGCGCTACACCGCGCCGCCGAACCTTGTTGCCCTGCATCACCTGTATTTGCAGCAGTTCGGCGCCAGGCCGCACAGCTTTGGCACCAATGCTGCAGGCTTTGAGCGTTTGGGTGACGCGATGACGCGGCTGATGACGCAAGGCGGCCGGCCGGCGCTTCGATCTGTCATGGATGAGTTGGCGCACGTGCGCGGGCGTCTGCCGCTCGACCAATTGTTCAATTCGCCAATCGCCTGGCAACTTGTGCAGGACATGTACCGCCGCGAAATGCCGAACGGGTCGTTCCTGCATTACTTCTGGGCCTGGCGGGCGTTGCTCGGCGGCTTATTCGCGGTGCTCGAATTTCCGATGCCGAAGGCCAAGGTCTATCACACGATCTCGACCGGATACGCCGGGCTGTTTGCGGCCCGTGCTGCAATCGAGACCGGGCGGCCGGCGCTGCTGACCGAGCACGGCATTTACACCAACGAGCGGCGCATCGAGCTGCTGATGGCCGACTGGGTGACCGACACGATCGACAAGGGCCACGCGCTCGATGATGGCCGCACCGATTTGCGCGACATGTGGATCCGCGCCTTCGAGGCCTACGCGCGGACCTGCTATGAAAGTGCCACCGGCATCGTGTCGCTCTACGCCGCCAACCAGTCGCCGCAGCGCCTGCTCGGCGCCACTGAAGACAAGCTCTCGGTCATCGCCAACGGTATCGATCTGGCGCGCTTTGCAAAAGTTCCGCGCGCCGCCGATAGCGCGCGCCCGACAATCGCGCTGATTGGCCGGGTGGTGCCGATCAAGGATGTCAAAACCTTTATTGAGGCGGCATCCCTTTTGAAAGCCCGCCTGCCGGATGTGCGCGCCTACGTCATGGGTCCGGTGGACGAAGACCCGGAGTACTTCGGCGAGTGCGCCGCGCTGGTTGAGGATCTGGGATTGCAAGAGACGGTCCTATTCACCGGCCCCGTTAACGTGCTCGATTATCTTAGCCAGATCCACGTCATGATGCTGACGTCGCTGAGCGAGAGCCAGCCATTGGTCGTGCTGGAAGCGGGCGCTGCCGGCATCCCGTTCGTGGCGACCGATGCCGGCTCGTGCCGCGAGATCATCGAAGGTGTTGCAACCGAGATGCCGCATCTCGGATCGGGCGGCGCCATCACGCATCTGGCAGCGGCGGACGAACTGGCAGCGGCGGCGCAAGTGCTGTTGACCGATCACGGCCGCCGCCGCGCAGCGGGGGAAGCGCTGAAGGCGCGGGTGACGCGATCCTATACGTCCGATCAGGCGGCGAACGCGTACGCTGCGCTCTATGAGCGGTTCGCACACGCGCCGTCGCAGCCGCCGTTGCCTCCAGTGGAGGCGTAAGCCATGGCAGGGATAGGCTTTGCGTTACGCACGCTTGCGCAGCAGGAAACGCTATCGGCAGTTGCGAAAGCGTCGGGTCATGCGGCCATCATCGCCGCCGGGCCATGGCTGTTCACAATCCTGTCGCTGACGGCGATCACGGCGGCGTCTGAGCAGCTGGCGGGCCATGAGACGCTGGCGACGTTCCGCGCCGTCATCATCTATGCGTTTGCGGCATCATTGGTGCTGGCGGCGCCGGTTACGATTGTCGCGACGCGGCTTGTCGCCGATCAGCTGTGGCGGCGGCGCACGGATCATGTGCGGCCGCTACTGATCGCTGCGATGGCGTTTGCCGGGGGAATTGTGAGCGCGGGGGTTGCGGCGCTGGTTTGGTATTTCGACGTCCCGGCCGGACTGGCGCTGGCACTTTTTGCGGCGGCGGCAATCGTTGCCATGATCTGGGTGGCGGTCGCTTTCGCGGGCGCGGTCAAGGACTACAAGGGCATTACGGCGGCGTTTGTGATCGGCCTCGTCATCGCGGTCGCGGCATCGACGGCGGCGGCGCTGACGGGGCTCGGCGCAGCTGCGATGGTGTGGGGTTTTACATCCGGCCTCGCGATCACGCTGTTGGCGCTGGCCCTCCGCGTGATCGCGGCGTTCCCGCACAACGCGGGGTCAGTCGCCGAGCAAGCTGCCGCACTGGTATCTGGTTTTCGGACTTACGGCCCGTTGGCGGCAGGCGCGTTGTTCGGCACGGCGGCGATATGGATCGACAAGTGGGTGTTCTGGTTTTCAAGCGAGGGCCTGCCGGTTGACGGCGGGCTGATCCATGCGCCACTCTACGACAGCGCCATGTTCATCGCGTCGCTGGTGATTATTCCGGCGCTGGCGCAATTCGTCATGAAGCTCGAGACCGAGTTCTTCGACCGTTACCAGCAATACTATGGCGCCATTCAGAACAACGGCACGATCGATCAGATCGAGGCGGCGCGGCGGCGGTTGCAGGACCTGTCGCTCGAGAGCTTGGCGCTGATTACGGCGGCGCAGGTCGCGATCGCGGTTGTGCTGGTGCTGATCGCGCCGGCGATTGTCGAGCTGCTCAATCTGCAGTTCCGCCAGATCGCGATATTGCGTTACGGCGCGCTTGGGTCGGTGTTTCAATTCATCTTCATCGCCGCGACGTCGATGATCGTGTTCTTCGACCGGCGCCAAATCTATTTCTGGCTGCAGGTGTTGTTTTTTGCGCTCAATCTGGCGCTGTCGGCGCTGACAGTGTCGCTCGGCGAAGAGTACTACGGCGTCGGGTATTTTGCGGCGGCGCTGGTGTCGAGTGCGGTGGCGCTTGTGATCGCCGAGCGCACGTTTGCGGATTTGAATTATTTGACCTTCATCGGCAACAACCCTTCGATCAGAGGCGCAAGCCTGCCGAGGTGGCCGCGCGTCAAGGCGGGGTTGGCCAGGATCGTTGCGGGTTAGCTCTTACGCGGGCCGCCTTTACCGGGATCGTTGCTCCAGGCGGCGGCAGCGGGCGGCGGCGCACTCGAGCGTTTGGGTTGGGTCGCGGCGCTGCTGGATTGCGCCGAAGCGCCCGATCCGGCAGCGGCGGCAGGCGGCGAAGCGCTTGACCGTTTCGGCGCCGCGACGCTGACATCGACGACGACGGTGCGGGCACCTGCAAGGGCTGGCGGCGGTGCAGCGGTGGCGCGCGGGGGTGCGCGGCGGGCGTACGGTTCGGGGGCTTGCGGCATCGGCTCGGGCTCGGCGCGCGCGGCCGTGGTGCCGCCGAAATTCAGGACACCGAGATACCAGAGCACGGCGAGCAGCAGGGCCGCGCCGATCAGCATCCACATCCACGAGTCCATGTCATGTCTCCTTGCCGGCGCTGGCGCGCGGGGTTGGGCAAAGTTTAGCCGATTAGCTTCGCAAAGGCACTACGCTTTGCGCGCGGCGGGCGGCGCGCCAGGGGTGAGGCGGGCGATCAGGCTGGAGGTATCCCAGCGGCTGCCGCCGAGGCGCTGCACGTCGGCGTAATACTGATCGACCAGAGTAGTGACGGGAAGGTCAGCGCCGTTGCGCGCGGCTTCGTCGGCGACGATGCCTAGATCCTTGCGCATCCAATCAACCGCGAAGCCGAAC